>JBKICO010000213.1:0-3794 GCA_046567065.1 Acidobacteriota bacterium | reverse complement strand
TCGGTGGTCTACCCCTCGCGGGTGGCGGCAAACATCGCCATCCCGGACGTGAACCGCTCCTGGACGCTGCCCGAGCCCAAGGGCAACACCATCCAGGCCGTGCTGCCCTTCCTGATGCACATCCGCGAGCAGGACTGCGCGGGCGGCTTCCTGCTGGAATACTACAAGGCCCACCAGGACGTGTCCCACGGCTTGTTCTCCACGGGCGAGGTCACGCAGGACTTCGTCTGCCCCTGGAACGAGCCGGACAAGGGCCCGCACCCCAAAGAGCTGCACGGCGAGTTCTGCACTCTGGAGTCCTGCCTGCGCATCCAGGCCCGGGTCTGGCTCGCGCCCTTCGACTTCGGCATCAACCAGCGGGTGGTGATCTCGTTCACGCCCGCCATGTGGCACCCCGGCTACCTGGAGATCGAGGTGACGCTCACCCGCGAGGCGGGCGAGGCCGGGATGTGGAAGCGGCTCAACAAGGGCTTCCTGGACGACCTGCGCAAGCAGATGCTCGTCTGGCGCTCGCTGGACCAGGAAAGGCGCGACTCCTACCAGGCCAGCGTGGACACCAGCACCAAGAACCCGCCGGACATACGGGAATAGCCGGACATGAAATCAAGCAGCATCCGTTTGCGCGCCGTGGCCGCTGGCCTCCTGTCCGGGGTCCTGTTGTGCCTGGCCACCCCGTACAACAACATGTACCTGGCGGCCACGCCGCTTGGCGGCGGGCATTTCCCGCTGGCCCCCTTCATCCTGCTGGTGTGCATGACCGTGCTGGTGGCCTCGCTGGCGCGCATCACCCGCACCAGGCCCCTGTTCACCGGGGCCGAGTTGCTCACCGCCTGGATGCTCTGCGTGGTGGTCTCCGGGGTGGCCTACACCGGGCTCATGCGCACGTTCCTGATAAACATCACCGCGCTGGAGCACTTCGCCAGCCCCGGCAACCGCTGGGCCGAGACCTTGGTTCCGCTCATGCCCCAGGCTTGGACCGTGGGCGACGCCTCGGCCGTCGAACTGCTCTACAACGGGCTGCCCGGGGGCAGGGGGCTTGGCTGGCTCCAGGTGCTGGAGGCCGTGCCCTGGAAGGCCTGGACGGCTCCGCTGGCGGCCTGGGGCAGCTTCATCGCCCTGTGCGTGCTGGTGATGGTCTGCACGGTGAACATCTTCAGCCGCCAGTGGATCGTCAACGAGCGCATGAACTTCCCGCTGCTGCGCCTGCCCTATCTCATGGAGGAATCCTTCCAGGAGGGCAGGGTGGGGCGCTTCTTTTCGGACCGCTTCCTGCTGCTTGGCGTGGCGATCCCCGTGCTTCTGCACACCCTCAACGGTTTATCGCTCTACCTGCCCACCGTGCCGCAGGTGCCCACGGTGCTGCTGGCCGGGCCGTACTTCGCCAAGACGGGCCTGTTCTCCGGGTTCTCCAAGCTCAAGCTCTATTTCATCCCGGCCTACATCGGCTTCGCCTTCCTGACCTCACGCCAGATATCGCTCAGCTTCTGGATGTTCTTCATCATGGGCGGGCTGCTCACGGGCGCACTGGGGATGGTTGGGCTGCAGGTGCCTCAGTCCGCCCTGGGCGTGACCTTCGGCCCCACGCTCACCCTGCCCGAGGAGACCCAGATGATCGGGGCCTACGGGGTGTTCTTCCTGTTCATCGTCTGGCTGGCCAGGCACCACCTGCTGGAGGTGCTGCGCGACGCCTTCGGCAAGGGAAGCGGCATGCCCAAGGAGTCCGAGTGGATTTCCGCCCGGGCATCCTTCTGGGGCTTCGTCCTGGGCGGTGCGGGCCTCACGGCTTGGTGCGCCTGGTTCGGGATGCCCCCGGTGCAGACGGTGATCCTGCTGGGCATCTTCCTGGTGGTGCTGGTGGTGGCCACGCGCGTCATCTGCCAGGGCGGCCTGGCCTACTTCACGCTCACCGCCGCGCCGCTGGACGGCCTGCTGGCCGTGTTCGGCTCCGGCTTCATGGGCGGGGCGGGGCTGCTCATGGCGGCGGTGATGCAGAAGGTCCAGTTCCTGGACCTACGCGAGTCCCTGATGCCCTCGCTGGTGCACGCCTCCAAGGTGGGGGAGAACATCACGCGCAAGCGGCTCTATTTCCTGGGCATCTGCGTCGTTCTAGGGGTTGGCGTCGTGGCCTCGTTCGTTGCCATGCTGGTGCTCTGCCACAAGGTGGGCGTGCGCGACATGCAGGTGGAGTGGGAGACGGCCTCGGTGCTGCGCGTCTACGAGGACGTGCAGAAGCTGCTGGAAGCCCCCGCGGGCCGCAACAATTGGATTCTGGCCTTCGCCTCGGTGGGCGCGGCGGTGATGCTGGGCCTGGTGCTCTGCTTCCAGCGCTTCTATTGGTGGCCGCTGCACCCGGTGGGCTACCTGACCATGTACAGCTCCTCCATGCGCATCCTCTGGTTCAGCTTCTTCCTGGGCTGGCTGTGCAACCAGGTGACGCTGCGTTACGGCGGGGTGGAGCTTTTCAACCGGGTGCGCATGTTCTTCATCGGCCTCATCCTGGGCGACTTCCTCATGGGCGGCGTGTTCGCGGGGGTGGGGCTGTGGATGGGGCAGAGCTACCAGGTGCTGCCGTCATGACGGGGTCCGGCAATGTATGACGACAAAGAACTGAAAGAATACCGCGATCTTCTGGAGACGCCTCAGCACTTCGAGGAGGGGTTCAACTGGAAGACCATCGCCGGGGCCATCTTCATCGGCTTCCTGATGATGCCGGGGTCCATGTACCTGAACCTGGTGATCGGCGCGGGCATCGGCCCTGCCGCCCGCTGGGTGACCATCATCCTCTTCGCCGAGGTGGCCAAGCGCGCCTACTCCGACCTCAAGCAGCAGGAGGTCTTCCTGCTGTACTACATGGCGGGCGCGGCCATGCACTCGCCCTTCCAGGGGCTGCTCTGGAGCCAATACCTGGTGCAGTCCGACGCGGCCAAGATGCTGGGGCTCACGGAGTTCATCCCCTCCTGGGTGGCCCCGGGCCTGGGTTCCGACTCGCTCTCCGCGCGAACGTTCTTCCACAAGGACTGGCTCATGCCGGTCCTGCTGCTGATCGGCTCACAACTGGTGCAGCGCGTGGACCATTTCGGCCTGGGCTACGCCCTGTACCGCATCACCTCCGACGTGGAGAAGCTGCCCTTCCCCATGGCTCCGGTGGGGGCGCTCGGCACCATGGCCCTGGCCGAAACCACCGAGGAGCGCAAGACCGGCTGGAAGTGGAGGGTGTTCTCCATCGGCGGGGTCATCGGCATCCTCTTCGGCGGGATATACGTGCTCTTCCCGGTGCTCTCGGGCCTGATCTTCACGGAGCCGGTGCGCCTGATACCCATCCCCTGGATCGACCTGACGCGCCACACCGAGGACGTGATGCCCGCCGTGGCCACGGGCCTCCAGCTTGACCTGGGCCTCGTGTTTACCGGCATGGTCCTGCCGTTCTGGGCGGTCATCGGCGGGCTCATCGGCCAGATCATCACCTTCGTGGCCAACCCCATCCTCTACGAGCACGGCATCCTGCACCGCTGGCACAAGGGCATGGGCACGGTGGACACGGTGTTCGCCAACAACTTCGACTTCTACCTGAGCTTCGGCCTGGGCCTGGGCCTGGCCATCGGCGTCATCGGCGTGTGGCAGGTGGTCAAGAGCTTCCGCAAGGGGCCAGGCGGGGTCAGCTACCGGGACGTGTTCAAGAGCCACCCCGGGCGCGGCGACATCAACTTCTGGGTCTCCATCGCCATCTACCTGGTCTCCACGGCGGCCTACGTGCTCATGTGCCTCTGGCTCGTGCCGGACTTCCCATGGATTTT
>JBKICO010000212.1:0-2584 GCA_046567065.1 Acidobacteriota bacterium | reverse complement strand
CGGGGCGGCCCCTTCGTGGATCTGCACCAGGGCTTCATGCGCGCCATCGGCTCCCCCAACTACTGCAACCACGACGTCTCCTGCGCGCGCAACGTGCAGCACGCCAGCCGCTCCGTCACGGGCCTGCCCCGCACCGAGCTGGTGTACGATTACGCGAACGCCAAGCACATCGTGCTGCAGACCCGCAACATCTTCGAGGCCATCAACGTGGCCGAGGTCAACGCCGTGCTCGACGGCATCGACAAGGGCTGCGAGCTGACCTGCATCGACATCCGCGCCACCGTGACCGCCAGCAAGGCGGACAACTTCTTCATGATCCGCCCCGGCACGGACTACGCCTTCAACCTGGCCGTGATCCACGAGCTTCTGCACAAGGGCCTCTACGACAAGCACTTCGCCGAGCTCTGGATCAAGGACCTCGACCGCCTGCGCACCTTCGTGGAGCCCTACTCCCCGGCCTGGGCCGCCAAGGAGTGCGGCGTGGAGGAGCGGGCCATCTCCACCCTGGTGAAGGATCTGGCCAAGGCCGCCCCGGCCGTGATCTGGCACCCCGGCTGGATGACCGCCCGCTTCAAGGATTCCTTCTACGTCAGCCGCACGGCCTACATCATCAACGCCCTGCTGGGCTCCATCGGGGCCAAGGGCGGCCTGCCCCTGGCCAGCACCCCCAAGGACGTGGGCCGCAAGGGCCTCAAGAAGCTCGTGGACCTCTTCCCCAAACCGGAGGAGAAGCGCGCCGACGGCGTGGGCTGGCGCCTGCCCGCGCACGACGCCGGGCCGGGCCTGCTGCACAAGGCCTACGAGGCCATCGAAACGGGCGACCCCTACCCCGTCACGGCCTACATCGCCATGCGCCACGACCCGCTCATGGCCATGCCCGACCCCGACGCCATCCGCCGCATCTGGGACAAGCTGGACCTGCTGGTCAGCGTCACCTTCACCTGGTCCGACACGGCCTGGTATTCCGACGTGGTGCTGCCGCTCTCGCCCTACCTCTCGCGCGAATCCATCATCGCGCAGAAGGGCGGGCTCAAGCCGCAGTTCTTCTACCGCCAGAGGGCCCTGCAGCCCCGCTTCGAGACCAAGGCGGACTGGGAAATCCTCTGCGGGCTGGCCCAGCGCCTGGGCGCCGAGGGCTTCGCCTTCAAGTCCATCGAGGACATCTGGGCCTACCAGTTGCAGGATACCGGGGTGAGCGTGGAGGACCTCTCCAAGAAGGGCTTCGTGGGCCTGGCCTCCGAGCCGCGCTACCTGGCCGTGGAAGATCTCAAGTTCACCACGCCTTCCGGCAAAATCGAGATGCGCAGCGAGAAATGGGAGAACGCCGGGTATGATTCGCTCCTGCCCTACGAATCCCCCTCCGCCCCCACCGGGGAGGACCAGTTCCGCATCGCCTTCGGCCGCGTGGGCACCCACACCCAGGGCCACACCGTGAACAACCCGCTGCTCAATGAGCAGTTCCCCGAGAACGTGCTCTGGATCAACACCGCGCGGGCCAAGGCCCTTGGCATCAAGGACGGCGACACCGTGAGCGTCACCGCCGGAGGCCAGGGCGGCAAGATCAAGGCCTTCGTCACCGAGTTCATCCACCCCGAAGCTGCCTTCATGGTCCACGGCTTCGGGCACGACCTGCCCGTGGAGTCCCGGGCGCGCGGACGCGGCGTGAGCGACAACTGCCTCATGCCCGGCGGCCTCGCGGTGGAGTCCGCCCCCGGCGGCGGCCTGGCCATGCAGGAGTTCTTCGTCACGGTGCGCAAGGCCTAACCAGGCGCGCCCGGCCGAAACCGGAGGGGATACTCCCCGATGCAGTCAAGGAGCCCCTCCCGGCCAGGCCGGGAGGGGCTTTTTCATGCAGCGAGGGGCTTAGACCCCGAAAGGAGGCCCGGATGGAACCCAAATGCGATGAGAAGATGTGCTGCACCTTCATCTGCTCCAAAGGCACCCTGGACGGCGTCTACCCGTCGCTGGTGCTTGGGCTCAACGCCAGGCGGCTGGGGCACGAGGTGAGCCTGTTCTACACCTTCATGGGCATCAACGTGGTGCGCAAGGGCTTCATGGCCAAGCTGAAGTTCTACCCGCACGGCTTCCTGGGGGCGATCCCGGGCATGCCGGACCTGGCCACCAGCATGATGGAGAAGCAGATCGCGGAGGCCAACATCCCGAGCGTGGAGGAAATCTTCGAGATGGCCCAGTTGGAGGGCGTGAAGACCTACGCCTGCCGCATGACCCTGGACATGATGAAGATTCCAGAGAGCGACCTGCTGGAGGGCGTGGAGATCATGAACGCGGAGCAGTACCTGAAGCTGGCGGGGAAGTGCGGGATCAACATGTTCACGTAGGATGGAGGAACTTTTGCTGTTTGAGGCTCCCGCCGGGCTCCGTGGCCGCCCGGACCGCGATCAAGCTGCCGGGCCTGCGGCCCTCTGGCGAGGACGCCAGCGCGAGATCGCGCCCCGGTTCGCCCACGGAGCCCGGCGGGAGCCGGCATGGTTCGACGCGTCAGCAAGGGAAAGCAGGAAAAGGAGCCGGGGCGGGTCCGCAATCCGGACCGGCCCAGGCGATTTCTGACCAACTGCCGGGCGAG
>JBKICO010000211.1:0-4920 GCA_046567065.1 Acidobacteriota bacterium | reverse complement strand
ATTCACCCGTCAGCAGATCCTGACCCAGTCCGCCGTGGCCATGCTCGGCCAGGCCAACAACCTGCCCAAGATGGCTCAGCAGCTGCTCGGCTAATCCGGGAAATAGAACCGATTCCAGCCGGCCGGCCCGACAAGGGGGACCGGCCGGCTGAACGGTTCGGCGCGGGGTTTGCTAACTTCCGGTCAAGGCGAACTGCCCCGGCAATTATTTCCCAGGGGGACGGTCATGGCGATCGGAGACGTAACCGGCGGAACCACCACATCCGGCCAAGTAACATTCACCGGGCTCGGCAACGGCACCGACTTCAACAGCCTCGTCGAGAAGCTGGTGCAGGTCGAGCAGTCCCGGTTGCGGACCTACCAGACCTGGAAACAATCCTGGCTGGACAAGAACGTCGCGTTCAAGGCCCTGAACACGGAGATGCTCACCCTGCGCTCCAGCCTGCAGAGCATGGACACCATCGGCGAGTTCCTGAAGAAGACCGCGGCCTCCACCAACTCCGACGCCCTCACCGCCACGGCGGGCGGCGACGCCGAAACCGGCACCACCAGCTACACCGTGGCCCAGCTGGCCAAGAACAAGACCATGGTCACGGGCGCGGGCTACGCCTCCCCGACCCAGAACATCAACACCCTGGGCGCGGCCGCCAAGTTCACCTACACCTACAAGGGCGTCACGGTCAGCAACGCCATCCCGGCCAACTGCACTCTGAACGACCTGGCCGCCATCATCAACGTCAACTCGGCCAACAAGGGCGTACGCGCCACCACGATCTTCGACGGCACCAACTACTACCTGCAGCTCAAGGGGCTCGACACCGGCGCGGCCGCATCGCTGGTGGTTTCCGGGGCCTCGACCCTGCCGAATTTCAAGGCGGCGAATTTCAGCGTCACCCAGAACAACCAGGACGCCAAACTCAAGATCAACGGCTGGCCGCTCTCCAACGCCTACATCACCCGGCCCACCAACACCATTTCGGACGTGGTGGCGGGGCTCACCCTGTCGCTCAAGTCCTCGGGTTCCGGGCTCATCACCGTGGATACCGACATCGACTCCGTGGTGGAGAACGTCAAGACGTTCGTCAGCCAGGTCAACAAGGTGCGCTCCATGATCCGCGAACTGACGCGGGTGGACTCCACCACCAAGCAGGCTTCGATCCTCACGGGCAACTACGGCCTGCAGATCTGCGACTCCATCATGAAGAACATCACGGCCGCCGACGGCGTGGGCTTCAGCTACCTAACGGACAAGTACACCTCGCTGTCGCCCCTGGGCCTCTCCACCGACGCGGTGGAGGGCTCCAACACGGAAGGCCTGATCATGTTGGACGAGGCCATGCTGCGTAGCCAGCTCGCCTCCAACGCCAACGCCGTGGGCCTGATCTTCGCGGGCACCTACGTGGGAGACACGGACAGCTCCGACATCAGCTACAATTCCTACATCAGCGGGCTGACCAAGGCGGGCAACTACAAGGTCAGCTACACCATGGCGGGGGGCAAGGTCACCGCGGCCACCATCGGCGGCCACCCAGCCACCTTCGACCCGGTGAAGAACACCATCACGGGCAAGGCGGGCACGCCCGAGGCCGGTATGGTCGTGCAGGTGAACAACAACACCGACGGCAGCTACACCCACACGGTGAACCTTCGCCTG
This sequence comes from Acidobacteriota bacterium, assembly GCA_046567065.1. Lineage (GTDB taxonomy): Bacteria > Desulfobacterota > Desulfovibrionia > Desulfovibrionales > Desulfovibrionaceae > Fundidesulfovibrio. Next base: position 3,266 of record JBKICO010000211.1, on the reverse strand, counting down.
GGCAAGGCGCCAGAGCTGGTCGACGAACTGGCGGACCTGACCAACGCGGACACAGGCCCCCTGAACATCCTGCAGAAGAACTATGTGACCATCTCCGACAACATCCAGAAGAAGATCGACTACGAAAACAAGCGCATCTCCGCCTATGCGCAGAGCCTGAAGAACAAGTTCTCCAAGCTGGACGCGCTGCTGGGCACCTACAACCAGCAGCAGACCAGCCTGGCCTCCCAGATCACGCAGATGAGCAAGTCCTAGGGCTCCAAGGAGTAATTCACCATGCAAAAGGCGGCGCAAGCATACATCCAGACCCAGGTGAACACCGTCACCCAGGGCGACCTGGTGATCATGCTCTTCGACGGCTGCATAAAGTTCCTGCGCCAAGCCAAGGAGGCCATGACCGACAAGGACTACGCGCGCAAGGGCGTGCTCATCTCCAAGGCCCTGGACGTCATCGCCGAGCTGCAGAGCAGCCTGAACCTGCAGAAGGGCGGGGAGGTGGCCGAGAACCTCTCCAAGCTCTACCTGCTGTGCTCCACCAAGCTGCTCATGGCCAACATGAACATGGATCAGGGCATCGTGGACCAGGTGGTGAACATGCTCTCCGGCGTGCGCGACGCATTCGCCCAGATCAACACCCCCGAGTTCGTGCCGCAGGCCCCGGCCTCCATGCAACAGGCCCGCAGCAGCGGCCCCGGCCTGGCCACGGCGGGCATGGCGGCCCCTTCGGCTGGCGCGCCCGTGCACAAGGCCTTCGCGGCCTATTCCCAGGCCAAGAAATAGGCTGGATGGCCCCCCGGCGGGCGGGGCGCGCGCTCTGGACGCTGGGGGCGCTTTGGGCAATAATGCCGCATGCGCCCTGAAAAGCCTGTCCGCGTGCTGCACGTGGTCAAATCCCTTGGCCTCGGCGGCACCGAAAAGGCCATGCAGCTCCTCGTCTGCAATCTCGACCGCTCCGTCTTCTCCCCATTCGTTCTCAGCGCTACGGACGGCCCGCGCCGCCGCCTGCTCAAGGCCGCCGGGATACCGGTGATCCTTGGGGGCGGCCTCTACGAGACCCTGCTGCAGCTCAAGCCGGACATCGTGCATCTGCACCGCGCGGGCTGGCCCGAGCCCGAACTCACCACCCCGCTCAAGAGATACCGCCCCCGCCTCGTGGTGGAGACCAACGTCTTCGGCCGCCTGGACTCCAGCCCCGGCGGGTCCGTTGTGGATATGCACCTGATGGTCTCGCCGTTCTGCCTGCGCCGCCTGCTGGCGCACCACGGCCCCCAGGTGGATCAGGCGAAATACGGCGTGCTGCCCAACCCCATCGACACGGACCTCTTCGCCGCCCGCTGCCCCGGCCCGGATCTGTCCCAAAGGACGGCGGTGCGCGTCTCCCGCCCGGATCCGGGCAAGTGGTCGCGCCTGAGCTTCGAGATGCTGCCGCACCTCAAGCGCCTGGCCCCGGACTTCGTGTTCCGGGTGCTGGGGGCCACCCCCGAGTTCGAGGACTTCGTCCGCACCCTTGGCCTCGAGGCCAACGTGGAGCTGCTGCCCCAGGTGGAGGGCGACGAGGAGCTGGCCGGGCTGTTCTCCCGCTGCGCCGCGTTCGCCCACGGCTGCGACACGGGCGAATCCTTCGGCATGGCCATCGCCGAGGCCATGGCCTGCGGGCTGCCGGTGGTCACCCATCCGGCCCAGGGCGAGCGCGACAACGCCCACCTGGACCTGGTGGAGCACGGCGTCACCGGGCTGGTGGCCCACACCGCCGAAGACTATGCGGGCGCGCTGTGCTGGCTCTGGGACAACCCGGACCAGGCCCGGCGCATGGGCCAAGCCGGGCGCGCCAAAGTGGCGGCCAGCTACCGGGCGCAACTGGTGGCGGAGAGCCTGGGCAACCTCTATCTGGACATGCTGGGGCTGCGCTGATGGACCCCTTCGCGCCCTACACCGCCCAGACTCTCAGCTTTCGCCTTGCCGGGCAGCCCGGGGATTACGCCGTGGGGCCGTACCGCCCGGGCTCGCTGGACGCGGGCCTGCGCCAGGCCGCGCGGGCTGGGCATTGCGTGCTGCTGGGCGCGGGTGCGGGCTCTGCCTTGGCGGATATTCGCTCCCGCCTGCCAGATGGCGTGGGCCTGAGCGTGTGCGAGCTCTACCCGGACAGGGCTGCCGCCCTGGCCCGAATCGGGGCGCAGGCCGGGGCGGGGGAGGCCTGGCTGCTTGCCGACACCTCGGAGACGGCCCAGGCCTGGATGCTCTTTTCCGCAGGCCTGGTTCCGGGGCGGGCCGCTTGCCTGCTCAACCCCGAGGTGTCCGATCCTGCCGCCAAGGCCCGCTTCAGGACGGTGCAGCGCCTGCACGCCGCCTATTCCCCCCTGGAAATTCCTTCCGCCCCGACCGACCCGCCCTCACTCTGCGTGGCGGCCATCCTCCACCCCGGCGAGCCGGACCTGGAGGGCTTCTTCGCGGCCCTGCCATCTGCGGCAAGCGAGGCCGTGGCCCTCTGGGACGCCGTTGAGCCCCCGGCCCGTCCTCCGTCCGCCCCCATTCCGGTGCGCCACCTGGCCCATCCCCTGGGCGCGGACTTCGCGGCCCAGCGCAACCGGCTGCTGGCCGCCTGCCGGACGGACTGGGTGCTCATGCTCGACGCCGACGAACGTCTGGACCCGGCCCTCGCCACCCTGCTGCCCGGGTTGACCGCACAGGGTGAGTGCGCGGCCTTCGCCTTCCCTCGGCGGGCCGTGGGGCCGGGGGGCGTGAAGGTGGGCTTCGGGCTCTGGCCGGATCTGCAGCTGCGCCTGTTCCGGCGGCTGCCCGGGCTGCGCTTCGTGCGGCCCGTGCACGAACGGCTGGAGGGGCTCTCCGGGCCCACCGGGCTGTGCGTGGGGGCTGGCATCCGCCACCTGTGCGACAGCCTCAAGCAGGCCGGGGCCATCGACGGCAAGCTGGCCCTGTTCGACCAGGCGGCCGGGCGGGAGGGCCTGCACCGGCGCAGCGGCGAATACCCCGCAGTGCCGGAAGAATACTTCGCTAGCCTGCCCGGGGCGGGGCTGGTGGGGCAGTGGCCCGGGTCGGTCAGCTTCCTTCCCCTTTGACGTTGATTTGCGCGCCGAGGCGGGCTAATGCCAGATGAGGCCCATCGCCATGAAAGGTTACTGATGCGCATCGTCTGCCCACAATGCGGGTACAGCAGGGACATCCCCGAGGATAAGATCCCCGCCCGCTCGAGCATCGCAAGCTGTCCCAAGTGCTCCTTCCGTTTCCGCTTCCGGGGCTTCCAGGCC
>JBKICO010000210.1:0-2682 GCA_046567065.1 Acidobacteriota bacterium | reverse complement strand
CGCCTCGGACATGATGAGCAGATCGGCGGAGACGAGCCGCGTCTCCTGGGGGAGCACCTGCACGGGGACGAACCCGGTGGAGTCGCCCTTGAAGGTGCGGAAGAGGTAGCGGCCGTCCTGGAGGTTGGTCCAGGCCTTGGCGGCCGCGGGGCCCGCCACGATCTCGTCGTCAGCGTGGGCGAAGTCCGGCAGGCCCAGGACTGTGAAGGTCGCTCCCACGGCCCGGTTGAAATAGTAGCCCCACAGGCGGGGCTCCACCTCGCTTACACCGCGAATTTTGCTGATGGATTCGGCGTAGGAGGCCGGGATCGTGTCGAAGCGCCCGGCAAGCATCCGCTGCACCACCAGCTCCGGGGACCCGGCCAGCACGGCCTGCCCCTCGGTCCGCAAGGCGCGGGAGAAGAACATCACCGAGGCGATCAGGAACACCACCAGGGCGTACGCCAGAACCAGCGCGCCGTTCTTGGCCTTGCGCCGCACCAGGCTGGCCAGGGTGTAATCGAGGAATGCGCGCTGGCGCTCGATGGAGTTCATGGCCTGTCCTCCCCACCGTGCGATGCCAGGATGGCGGGCGGCGGCAGCAGGGCTCCGCTGGGGAAATGCTCCAGGCTGCGCGGGTGGTCCTGGAAGGCCGAGAACAGGTCCGTCTGGGAGAGGTGCCGCGTGTAGCGGGCCTCGGTGGAGAGGCAGAGGTCTGTCAGGCCCAGGTCGGCCACCAGTTGCGACTCCAGGGCCAGGCGGGCGTCGCGGCGGCCGGCGTCGGCCAGGGGGTAGCCCGCCAACAGGCCCGCCAGCACCAGGCCAAGGCCGCCCGTCACGGCCAGAAAGGCGTCGGAGGGGCGCATCAGTCCAAGGCCTTGAGCAGGGCCGGGGTGATGTCGCCGTAGCGCAGCACGCGTTTGCCCTTGTGGTCTTTGCGGAAGGCCTCGGCGTCGGCCTGGGTGGCAAGGGGTACGAGCTCGTGCCCCATGGGGCCGTAGGCGTCGCTGCCCGCCACGTAGAAGGCGTCCTGCGCGGGGATGGGCTTCAGGGCGTAGAATTCGCTCACGTACAGGGTCGCGATCTGCTCCTTCTTGAAGCCGGGCAGATAATGGCCCGGGTCGGCCACGAAGCGGAACATGTCCTTGGGGCCGTCGAAATAGAGGACCTTCCCGTCGCTGAGCACTGCGTAAGCCAGCCAGTCCGGGTATTTGGCAACGAACATGCCGCAGACGGGGCATTTGTCGGTCTTTCCCGGCGGGGGGAGTTTCGGGGCGGCGGGTTGGGCGAGGGCGGCGGAGGCCAGGAACATCAGGCCAAGAACCAGCGGCACGAGGCGAATGGCTTTTTTCATGAACCTTCCTTTGCTGAGCGGACGTGCTCAGGAGTGAGCGGATTCAGGCCGCTGCCGCGCAGCGTGGCTGCTGCGGCCGAGGGCATGCCGCACACGTTTCAAGGAGTCTGGCGCGGATCCCCGGGAATTCCGGCCCGATACCTGGTTTGCGGCGATCTGCCTGCGGCCCCCATTGCGGAAGGGGGCCGCGATGCTCCAAATACACGTACTTAATAACTAATGTACAGTATGTTCAGAGAATGTAAAGTCCTGGTGGAATAAAAAATGGAGTCCCCGACGGGGCTGCGGCGTATGAGCTGCGGCTTAAGGGGGAACGGCCGCCCGGCGAGGGCGGCCGTTTTGGATTTGGTGGGCCGCAGGGGCTGTGGCAAGGCAGGCCTACTTCGACGCCTGGAGCATCAGGAGGGCCGTTTGCGGGTTGTGGCCACCCAGGGAACCGTCCATGAAGATGAGGCCCGCTTTTTCCCCGGCCGGGGAGGCCTCCCTGACGCCAGCAGCGTGAAAATCACCGTGGCAGGAGCCACTTCCTTGCGCGCATCCTGATCCATCTTTCCATCAATGGACCATTTGCCACAGCAGGCCCGCAGCACCGCTCAGGCCTACCAGGGCGTGCATGGACACCTTCCAGCGCACCAGCGCGCCCAGGGCAGCCACGGCCACGGCCATGGCGAAAACGTCGACCCCTCCCGCTGGGAAAAACGTGTGCCAGGCGAAGAAAACACCGATCTTGAGCACCACGCCCACGACCGCGCCCGATATGCCGGCCAGGGCCGCGCCGAGCCTGCGGTCGGCGGTGATGGCCTCAATGTAGGGCGCGCCGGCGAACACGAACATGAAGCTCGGCAGGAACATGGTGAACGTGGTGAGCAGGCCTCCGGCGATGCCTGCGGCCAGGGGAGTCATGTCCCCCGGCTGCTTCCAGGCCGCCAGGAAGCCCACGAACTGCGTGACCATGATCAGGGGGCCGGGGGTGGTCTCGGCCAGGCCCAGGCCGAGCAGCATCTCGCTCTGGGTCAGCCAGTCCAGCTGGACCGCGTGGTCCACGATGTAGGCCAGCACGGCGTAAGCGCCGCCGAAGGTGACGAAGGGGGCCTTGCTGAAGAAAAGGGCGATCTGGGAGAGCATGTCCGGGATGCCCCGCCAGGCCAGCACCGGCAGCACCACGGCGGACCAGAGGGCGGCGAAGACGCCCACGGTTTTTGCGACGTGCGTCAAGGGAGGGAGCGGCGCGGCCTCGCCTGGCTCATCCGGGAGGCACTCCCTGGCGCCGGGACGGGTCAGGCAGAAGAATGTGCTGCGGGAACACGATGGCGCGCTCGGCGATGAGCACTGCTAGGCGCCCGTAGGCA
>JBKICO010000209.1:0-3445 GCA_046567065.1 Acidobacteriota bacterium | reverse complement strand
ACCACGGCGCTCTCCTGGACGAGCACGGCCAGCCACTGGACGACGTGCTGGCCGCATCCATGCCAGGCCCCGGCTCCTACACCGGGGAGGACGTGCTGGAGTTCCACTGCCACGGCTCCCCGGCCATCCTGCAAGCGGCGGTGAACGCCGCCGTGGCCCTGGGCGCGCGCCACGCACAGCGCGGCGAGTTTACCCGGCGGGCCTTCCTGGCCGGGCGCATGGACCTCTCCCAGGCCCAGGCCGTGGCCGAGCTCATCGCCGCGCGCACCACAGCCGGGGCGCACCTGGCCCTCTCCCGCCTGGAAGGGCTCATGGGCCGCCGCGTGGCCGAGCTGCGCGTCCGGCTGGAAACGCTCAGGCAGCGCATCTGCCTGGCCGTGGACTTCCCCGACGACGAGGGCGAGTGCCTGGATGAGGCGGACTTCCTGGCCGTGCTGGGCGAGGTCGGGAGCGCCATAGCGGGGATGCGCGCGGCCCACGCCCGCTCCAGGCCGCTTCGCGAGGGGGAGACGGTCGTGCTGGCCGGGCCGGTGAACGCGGGCAAGTCCAGCCTGCTCAACGCCCTGGTGGGGCGCGAGCGGGCCATCGTCTGCGACGCCCCGGGCACCACCAGGGACTTCCTGGAGGAGCAGATCGACCTGGACGGCCTGCCCCTGCGCCTGATCGACACCGCCGGGCTGCGCGAAGCCCAGGACAGCGTGGAGCGCGAGGGCATCGCCCGATGCGTGCGGCTCATGGAGGACTGCTCCCTGGTGCTGCTGGTGTTGGACGGCTCCCGGCCCTTCGACCCGGCCGCTCTGCAATGCGAGTGCGGCCCCGTCAGCCTGGACCCGGCGCGCGTGCTGGGCGTGGTCAACAAGGCCGACCTGCCCTTCGTCGCCTCCGGCGAGAGCGGGGGCGGGAGTGGGGGCGGGAGCGGGGGGGACCCTCGATTGCTCCTGGCGGAAGCGGGGCTCGAGGTGCTAGAGGTATCGGCGCGTACGGGCCAGGGCCTGGAAGGGCTCTGCGCCGCGCTGCGCCGCCGCCTGCTGGAGCACGGCCCCCAGACGGACGCGGGCGTGCCCGTGCCCAACGACAGGGAGAACGCCCTGCTGGCCCTGGCCGCCCTGGAACTGGAGGCCCTGGCGCAGGACACCCGCGCCGGGGTGCCGCCGGATCTGCTGGGCGTGCGCCTGGAGGGCGTCTGCTCACGGTTGGCGGAGATAACGGGCGAGATCGCGTCCGGGGACGTGCTCAACGCCATTTTCGACGGTTTCTGCATCGGCAAATAGACGGGGGGCGTCCTTTTTGCGTTCCCTTTTTTGAGGCTCCGGATTATACCAACTAAGGGGGCTTGCGGTATGCAGGATTTGGCGGCGGACTACCTGGATCACTTCTCCGTGACTTTCGGAGAAGGTGCAGGCGTCCGCCTTGACGGCGATGCCCCGAAGGACCTGATGGAGCTGGTCCGCCTCGTGGACGATCTCTTCGGGCCCGGCAACGAGGCGGCCCTGTTCGAGGCGTTGAGCATCGCATCCGAGTCCGAGCTGCCCCATTTGGCCGAAGTGGATGAGAAGGTCTGCCCGGCGGACCTCTATTTCGTGGTGCTCGATTTCCTCGGCACCCGCGTTTACGCAACAGACGGAGGCAACTAGATGTTTTCGGCGGGCAAACTTGCCAAACCCCTCTTCATGCTCCTGGCCCTGATGCTGCTCTCCTGCGTGGCGGCCATGGCCCAGACTTCCCCCTCGGATCAACCCGAGGCCGCCCCCGCCACGACCACGGCTCCGAAACGGGCCAAGGCTACGCCCAGGGCCCTGCCCAAGCCGGGCGAGGTCGTCCCGCTGGAGCAGGCAGCGGCTCCCGGCGTCGCGGTGGCCGCCGCAACTGAGCAGGCTCCGGCTCCCGCGCCTGCCGCGCCTGCCGCGCCTGCCGCTCCGGCCATGAAGCCCGCCAGGAAGGCAGCCGCCCAGGCCCCGGCCGCTCCGGCGCAGCCTGCGGCCGAGGCCATGGATGCCGCGCCCGCTGCACAGGCCCCGGCCGCCCCGGCCCAGGCCCCCGGCGCCCGCACCCCAGCCAAGGGGGCCAAAGCCGCGCCTGCCGCGCCTGCAGCGGGGGGCTCCGCGTCCATCCGCCCCGACAAGATGAGCGCCATGCCCGTTCGCGCCAAGGGCAAGGACGCCAAGGTGTCCATCGGAGCCTTGCTGCCGCTCACCGGAGCGCAGGCCGCCCAGGGCCAGAGCAGCAAGGCCGCCATCGAACTGGCCATCGGCGACATCAACGCCTACCTGACCGAGATGGGCTCCACCGACCGGGTGGTCGTAAAAATCGAGGACACGGCCTCCAATCCGGCCACGGCCCTGGAACGCTTGAAGGCACTCTCCGTGGCGGGCATCCGCATGGTCGTGGGACCCTACAGCGACAACGAAGTGGACGCCGTGCTCGATTTCGCCACCAAGAACGGCATCCTGCTGCTCTCCATGGGCAGCGCCGGCCCCTACCTGGCCAGGCCCGGCGACAACCTGTTCCGTTTCGTGCCCACCGACGCCTACCAGGCCGAAGCCATCGCCGTGCTGGCCAGCCAGGAGGGCTGCACCCAGCTCATCAGCATCTGGGAAGGCGACATCTACGGCGACGAGGTGGTCACCCACATCAAGGGCCAGTTCGCCAACCAGGGCGGCCAGATCATCCCCGGGACCCGCTTCAGGCCCGAGGTGAACACCGGCCTCGCCAACTACGTGGCCGACCTGAAGGCCCAGATAGACAAAAACGTCAAGGATATGAAAAAACTGGCCATCGTGGTGGCCGCCAACGGCACGCACACCGCCTCCATCCTGCGGGAGGCCGCCAAGGTGCCCGGGCTTGACCAGGCCCGCTGGTACGGCAGCGACAGCGCCGCCCTGCGCGGGGCCATCATCCAGGACCAGGACGTGGCCAAGTTCGCGGCCAAGGTGCGCGTGGCCTTCGCCCGCCTGGGCGAGTCGGGCACCGCCCTCTACAGCGAGCTGGAAAAGCGCGTTGAGGAAAAAGTGAACGCCTTCGTGGATACCCAGGCCCTGGTGGCCTACGATATCGTGTGGCTGTGCACCTCCGTGGGGCTCAACGCCGGTGACGACTTCCCGGCCCTTAAGAAGGCCCTGGCCCCCACTGCGGAGCACTTCTACGGCACCACGGGCTGGATGGCCGTGAACGAGAACGGCGACCGCCGCGAGGACTACGACTTCGACTTCTGGACCATCAAGTTCATCGACGGCAAGTACTACTGGGTCAAGACGGCCCGCTACCAGTTCGATCCGGGCAGCGTGAAGCAGCTCATCATCAACGCCGTGGAGAAAGACTAGCCCCCGGCGGCTGACGCTTCGGCAACGCGAAACGCCCGCAGGCTTGCAGCCTGCGGGCGTTTTTTGTTCGGGTCCCGGTTTGGCGGAGGGTCAGCGCTTGGGCCTGCGCGCCCGCCCGGATTTCT
>JBKICO010000208.1:0-4365 GCA_046567065.1 Acidobacteriota bacterium | reverse complement strand
CAGACCTCCACGGCTTCCATCTCGAAGTAGTAGCCTTCGCGCCCCACCTCCTTGAAGCCCGTGGAGGTGACGCACACGCTGCGCACTCCCACGCCCCCGAGCCGCTCCAGGGTGGGGGCCAACTGCTCGCGGGGCAGGCAGACCACGGCAAGGTCGATGCCGTGGGGCAACTGCTCGATGGCGCGCAGGGCCGGGATGCCCAGGATTTCATCGGCAAAGGGGTTGACCGGAAAAATTTTCCCCTGATACCCGGCGGAGAGCAGGTTGGCCACGACCACGTTCCCGATCTTGCCGGAAATGCGCGAGGCCCCGACGACCGCCACGGTCCGGGGTTGGAGAAGGGAAAGCAAATGGTCGTTTCGTTCCATGCGGCCGCCGAAGGAAGGCATTGTAATGACGGAAGATGCGTTGGATAGCCTTCAGGAATGTATTTCCTATCGCTTTGGGCAAGTCAAGCTGTTGACTACCGCCCTCACCCACAGTTCCTACGCCAACGAGCAGGGCTGCACCCACAACGAACGTTTGGAATTCCTGGGTGATGCGGTACTGGAGCTTACCGTTTCCGAGGAACTTTTCAACCGTTTTCCAGATGCTCCGGAAGGTGCGTTGACCAAGCTGCGCGCCCGCCTGGTGAGCATGCCGGGCTTAGCCGAGATGGCCCGGGCGATCCGCCTGGAATCTTTCGTGTACCTGGGCAAGGGCGAGCAGTCCCAGGGCGGGGGCAAGCGCGATTCGCTGCTGGCCGACGCCTTCGAGGCGGTTCTTGGGGCCGTGTTCGTCGACGGCGGCTTCGAGGCCGCCCGTGGGGTGGTGCGCCGCCTGTTCGCCCGGCGCTGGCCCGAGGGGGTGGAGCAGCCCAAGGTGCGCGACTACAAGAGCAGGCTGCAGGAGCTGACCCAGCAGAGCCACCGCTCGCGGCCCATCTACCGGCTGCTTGGCAGCCACGGCCCGGAGCACGAAAAGGTGTTCGAGGTGGAGCTTGTGCTCCCCGAAGGCGGGACGCTTCTGGCCACTGGGGCCAGCGTGAAGAAGGCCGAGCAGAACGCGGCGCGCATGGCGCTCGAATTCTATCAGAAAGATCAGGATTGATGCAGGCCAGGGGTGGGAGCCGCTCCGGGCTCCGCCCCCCCTGGTCCCGTCAATCACGCAATCGTCGTCAGGATGGCTAGCCCTGCAGCAGCTGGGTGGCCATCTTGGGCAGGCTGTTGGCCTGCGAGAGCATCGCGACCGCGGACTGCGTGAGAATCTGCTGGCGGACGAACTCCGTCATTTCGGTGGCGACGTCCACGTCTGAAATCTGCGATTCGGCGGCCTGAAGGTTCTCCGCCTGGATCTGCAGGTTCTGGATGGTGTTGGACAGGCGGTTCTGGGTGGCGCCCAGGTTCGCGCGGATCTTGTCCTTGGAGACGATGGCGTCGGACAGCGCCTGCAGGGCCTTCTGGGCCAGATCCTGCGTGGAGATGGAGCGCCCGGGCCTGCCGGAGCCCGCGGACATGCCGATGCCCAGGCCCGAGGCGGTGGAGTTGCCGATGCTGATGAAATAGTAGTCCTCGGCGCTGGAGTTGCCGGAGCCGAAGTGGATCTTGATCCTGCCGGTGGGGTTCAGCCCAGTGCCGTCGTGGGCGACGCTGGAGAGGTTGCCGTTGAGCAGGTAGATGCCGTTGAAGTTGGTGGCGCTGGCGATTCGGGTGATTTCCGAGCACATGGCCTGGTATTCCGAGTCGATGATCAGGCGCTGGTCCGAGGTGTAGGTGCCCGTGGAGGCCTGGGTCGCCAGTTCCTTGAGGCGGATGAGCTTCTCGTCCACGACCTGGAGCGCGCCGTCGCCGGTCTGGATCATGGAGATGGCGTCGTTGGCGTTGCGCACGCCCTGGTTCACGGACGCGATGTCCGCGCGCATGAGCTCGCGGATCGCCAAGCCCGCGGCGTCGTCGGCTGCGGTGCCCACGCGCAGGCCCGACGACAGGCGGCGGGTCGCGACGGACAGCTTGCCGTACGAGTTGTTGAGGTTTCGAGAGGCGTTCATCGCCATCATGTTGTGATTGATGACCAGGGACATGGGATTACCTCCTTGTGGTAAGGCAACTTTCCTTGTTGTTGTCCTCCTCTTGCTTCATCCGTGCCAAAACAGATTTATGCTGCAATTACAGCATATTGAAAATTGGCACGGGATTTTTTTCCGCGTTCCGGGGTCTTGGAGGCCAAACTTGCCCCCTCGCGGCGGTGATTTTCCGACGCCCACGCGGCAAGAAAGGCGCGCCCCTCGGGGAGAGCGCTCCAGCTGTCAGCCGCCTGGGCGAACCTCAATGGCTTTGATGCTCAGGCCGAGCCTGCGGGCGTCCTTCCCGGAGCCCGCCTTGGCGGGGCTGGCGGGAGCCGGGGGGATGATCGTGATTTCGCGGAGGCCGCCGCCGGTAACGAACTGGCGGGACACGTCCTGATACCCTTCGGGGTCATTGAACACGTATTCGCGCTCCACATCCCCGATGCGCACGGCCACCGGCCTGCCCGCGTTGGGGCCGTAGGGCCTGGCCTCCAGCACCAGCTCGAAGCGCTGCGGCAGGGGGCGCGAGAGGACGACCCGCGCGCCCGGGGCCAGATTGGCGTCGGTCCAGCGCCCCTGTGGTTCCGGCTGGGAGAGGCCCACCGCCACGTCCACCCCGGGGGGGTAGCATTCCCCCGTGAAGTCGGCGCGCCAAGGCGCGTCCCCGCCCTGCCCCGCCGTCTCCCCGGATGCGGGTGCCGTTCCCCTGGGCGGGAGCATGCGCCCCATCAAGCTGACGCCGCCGAAACGGCAGACCCATCGCTCAAGCCCCCCCTGAACGTCGCCGCGCAGCAGGAATAGATCCTCGGGATAACCAGGCGGAAAGTGCCCGCTGTAGCCGTTGACAGTGGGGACGTTCATGTCCTGCGAGGCCAGCATGGCGTCGAGCTGCACGGCGTAGAAGGGCTCGCCGGGCATGCGCGCCCCGTCCAGGAAGAGCACCGACTCCGGCGCGGCGGGTCCCACGGCGTTTTCCACGGCGGCCAGTCTGGCCCTGGCCTCAACCATGGAATAGGAGGCCAGCGGCAGGTGCGCCTGCTCCAGCAGGACAAGGCCGGTCAGGGCCACGAGGACGGCGGGCGCGAACCGCGAGCCCGCCCCGCAGCGTTGGCGCAGCCGCCGCTCCAGGGCGGTGAAGGCCACGGACAGGGCCACGGACAGCGGGAACAGCAGCACCAGCGCGATGCGCGTCACCGAGCGGATGGCCCCGACTCCCGGCGCGGCGGCGGCCAGCAGCAGGTAGAGGCTGTGCCCGCCCGCGTGCAACGTCAGGATGGCCGCCAGGGCGAAACACCACCAGAAGGGCATGGCCCGGCGCGCCAGGGAGTCGCGCCCAACGAAGGCCAGCAGCGGGAGGGCCGCCAGGGCAAGCAGTGGAGCCAGGCCCGGAAACAGGGGGTGCTCATGGGCCAGGGGCAGCCTGGAGCTGACGTCCGCCCACCAGGACCACCAGAAGCTCTGCGGAGCGTTGAACCAGGAGAGCAGGCGCGGCAGCATGGCCTCGATCTCGGAGGCCTGGCGCATGCCCAGAGCCCTGGACGCCCGGACATAGGGCGCGAACAAGGGGACCAGCGCCGCCCCTGCGGCCAGCAGCAGGGCCAGGCGCGCCGGAAGCCCCCGCCAGCCCCCGGTGAGCGTGGCCCACCGGGATGCGAACCCGGCCCGCCAGGTGCTTGCGGGTTCGCCGCCGCCAGCCAGCAGGTGGGCCGCCGTCATCAGTGCCAGACACAGGGCCAGAAAATACCCCAGGTAGATGCCGCAGTACGTCTGCCAGACCAGCGCCGCCAGAGACAGAGCCAATGGGCCGATGGCCCCGCCCCGCAGGAAGGCCGCCCAGGCCGCGAAAGCCACGGGCACGCAGAAGCGCGGGAGGAGCTGTGCGTGGTTGAGCTGCCCGGCCACGGGCAGGCCGAAGGCGAAGAGCCAGGCCCCGGCCACGGCCCCGGCCAGGCCAGCGCCCAGCCTGCGCAGCGCGGCGTAGCAGGCGAAAAAGCTGAGCGCCGAGCACAGCGCCATCCAGGCAGTGAACGCCGCCTCCCGCCCGATGCCAGCCCAGCGCAACGCGGCATAGAGGGGCAGCGTGCCCAGGTGGCTGTCGGAATAGGCCGTGACGTCCGGGGCCGGGTAGTAGAACGGCGCGGACCAGAAGGAGTGGTCCAGGCCCGTGAGCCAGCGCCAGCCGTGTTCCAGGATGTACATGTTGAAGCGGCTGTCGCCCAAGTCGCCCGGAATGCGCCCGGGGGTGAACAGGCTGTACAACCCGGCGGCCAGGGCCGCCAGAAGCAGGAACGCGCCGGACAGAGAGCCTGATCCCGCGCCGT
>JBKICO010000207.1:0-3733 GCA_046567065.1 Acidobacteriota bacterium | reverse complement strand
CGCCACAGCTTCGACCGCAAGCTCTCGCTCTATTCCCTGCAGACCGCCTACGGCTGGATCATCGGCGCCATCACCGCGGCGGGCACCTCCTACGTGCTCTACGTGGGCGCCAAGCACGTGCTGGAAGGCCTGCTGACCACCGGCGAGCTGCTCATCTTCCTGGGCTACCTGGCCTCGCTCTACACGCCGCTCAACTCCATCGCCAACACCATGGGCGCCATCCGGGGCTCCCTGGCCCAGGCCCGGCGCGTGCTGGACGTGCTCGCCGAGGACAAGGCCGTGCCGGAGGCCCCCGACGCCAAGCCCCTGGAGATCGCCTCCGGCAAGGTGGAGTTCTCGGGCGTGACCTTCGGCTACGATCCCGCGCGGCCCGTGCTCACGGACGTGTCCTTCGCCTGCCCCGGCGGCTCCACCGTGGCCGTGGTGGGCCAGACCGGCGCGGGCAAGACCTCGCTCATCAGCCTGCTGCTGCGCTTCTACGACCCGCAGAAGGGCGCCATCACCATCGACGGGCAGGATCTCAGGAGCGTGACGCTCAAGAGCCTGCGCCAGCAGATCGCCATCGTCCTGCAGGACACGCACCTCTTCCCCATGAGCGTCCACGACAACATCGCCTACGGCAAGCGCAACGCCACCCGGGAAGAGGTGGTCCGCGCCGCCACCCTGGCCAACGCCCACGAGTTCATCGAGGCCATGCCCGAAGGCTACGACACCAAGCTCGACGAGCGCGGGTCCAACCTTTCCGGCGGCCAGCGCCAGCGCATCTCCATCGCCCGGGCCCTGCTCAAGAACGCGCCGCTGCTCATCCTGGACGAGCCCACCTCCGCCCTGGACGCCGGGACCGAGGCGCTCATCATGGAGAGCCTGGACCGGCTGATGCAGAACCGCACCACCTTCGTCATCGCGCACCGCCTCTCCATGATGCGCCGGGCGGACCTGATCCTGGTCATCAAGGACAAGAAGGTCTGGGAGATGGGCACCTTCCAGGAACTGCTGGACAAGGGCGGGGAGTTCGCCCGCCTGCACAGCCTGCAGTTCGCCCCCCTCAAGGAACGCGGCAAGCCCGCCCAGCCGGCGGAAGACGCCTTCTAGACCCGCCATGCCCCCGGAACCCAGCGCACCCCGGCGAATCCTCGCGCCTCTCGCGGCCGTGCTGTGCGTGGCGGTGCTGGCGGGCTGCGGCTCCTCGAAGTACACCATGCGCCTGGAGGCCAACGCCGAGAAGGTGGAGTACGGCAGGAGCTACGTGATCCTGCCGGGCATCATGGAGACCAGGGCCGAGGACCCGCAGTTCAGGCTGGTGGCCGCCGCGCTGGACAGGCTGCTCCAGGCCAAGGGCTATGCCAGGGCTTCCGGCGTGGACACGGCCGAGCTGGGCATCTACGTGGAGTTCGGCGTGAAGGAGATCATCATGAGCCCGCCCATTGGCATGGGCGGTTTCCAGAGCGCGCCGCAGCTTGGGTTCTTTCTCTCGCCGAACCGTTTCAGAGGCCCTGAGAGCATGGAGCGCGTGTTCAGCCGCTGGCTCGCCCTGGAGGCCGTGGACTTCGCCCGCTACAAGGCCAACGACCCCAAGCACGTGGTCTGGAGCGTGCGCGTGTTCAGCAAGGGCGGCTCCTCCAGCCTGGAGAAGGCCATGCCCTTCTTCGCCGCCGCCATGGACGCCTACATCGGGCGCAGGGCCGACGTGATGCTGGAAGTGGACGGCAAGGCCAACGTCACGGAAATCCACTCATCCCCAAAACACCATCGGAGCCGCTTCCCCCAATGAAAAAACGCACCGTCATCGTCTCCGGCCTGGCCTGCACCTATCCGCTGGGCGGCGTCGCGTGGGACTACATCCAGTACCTGCACGGCTTCCACAAGCTCGGGCACGACGTCTATTACCTCGAGGACACCGGGGGCTGGGCCTACGACCCCTTCAACGTGACCTTCACGGAAGACTACTCCTATCATATCAAGTACCTCACGGACTACCTCGCCGCCCTGGACCCCGACCTGGCCAAGCGCTTCTGCGTGCGCGACCCGGGCGACAACTTCCACGGCCTGAGCCGCGAGCAACTGGCCGACGTGGTCAAGCGGGCGGACGTGGTGTTCAACATCTCCACCACGCTGTGGATGCGCGAGGAGTACCAGACCATCCCGGTGAAGGTGCTCATCGACTCCGACCCCATGTACACCCAGGCGGGCATCCCCGATTACCTGGCCGGGACCGCCTCGGAGAAGGACCGCAAGAACATCGACCACATGAAGATGCACGACCGCTTCTTCAGCTTCGCGGAGAACTTCGGCGGGGCGGACTGCATCATCCCCAAGGGCGTGTTCGACTGGCGGCCCACGCGCCAGCCCATCGTGATGGATTGCTGGACGCCCCCGCGCAAGCCCGCCGGGGAGGCCTTCACCACGGTGCTCTCCTGGCAGCCCACGGAGTCCGGCCCGGTGATCGGCGGCGTGAAGTACGGCGGCAAGAACATGGAGTTCGCCCGTTTCATCGACCTGCCGCAGAAGACCTCCGCCACCCTGGAGCTGGCCCTGGGGCAGGGCAGGCCCCCGCGCGAGATGCTCATGGAGAAAGGCTGGAAGCTGGAGGACGGCTTCGCCAAGTCCACCACGCCCTGGCTTTACCGCGACTACATCTGGGACAGCTTCGCCGAGTTCAGCATGGCCAAGAACGCCTACGTGGCCTCGCGCAGCGGCTGGTTCAGCTGCCGCAGCGCCTGCTACCTGGCGGCCGGGCGGCCCTGCGTGGTGCAGGACACGGGCTTCAGTTCGTTCATGCCCACGGGCGAGGGCGTGCTGGCCTTCAGCTCCGAGGAGGAGGCCCTGGCCGGGATCGAAGCCGTGCGTGCTGACTGGGGCAGGCACTCAGCCGCCGCCAGGAAGTTCGCGGAGGACTGGTTCGATTCGGACAAGGTGCTGGGCAAGCTGCTCAAAGAGGCCACGGAGTAGGGCGGGAAGCCGGTTGGCACCGGTATCCGGGCTTGATCCGTGGAGCCGCCCCGCCGTGCATGCTTGTCCGGCAGGCCAACGGCGTGAACCATGCCGGCGGAGCCTGGGCAGGGAGCCCGCGCCGGTGCCCGGGCCGCCGACTGTGGCGAGGCATGAACCAAGCCGGTGGAGCCTGGATGGGGGAGCCCTGACGGAGCATGTGGCGACGCATGAACCCAACCGGTGGAGCCTGGCTGGGAGAGCCTCCGGCGGCCAAAGGGCTGCGCCCTTTGGAATCCCATGGAGTTCCACGCCGTTGATGCTGTCCCGGCTGTTCGAGATGCGGCTGCCTGGGAATGCTGCAAGCTCCTCTGATACATTATTCAAGCCAAGCAGAGACTATACGCCATGAATCGTCGTCCCATTATTGCGGGGTCCAGGGGGATCATCCCCCTGGCGGGAGAGTCCAGAGAGGGCAGCGCCCTTTCTGGCCGCCGGAGGCCTCTGCCTCTGATGCCTTTCCTCTTCTGCCTCCTCCTCTTCATCCCGTCCATCGCCCAGGCCCGGGGCTGGTCCACCAGCGTGGATTCCAACGGCGTCAAATGGCTCCTCACGCCGGAGCGCGCCCAGTTCTTCTCCCTGGGCGTGAACACCATCCACCCCGGCTCCAATGACGAAAAAGCCCAGGCCAACCAGGCCTACTACTTCGCGCACACCTACCCGGACAAAAAATCCTGGGCCGAGGCCGCGCAGTCCCGCCTGACCGCCTGGGGCTTCAACACCGCCGGGGGCTGGTCCGACCCGA
>JBKICO010000206.1:0-3049 GCA_046567065.1 Acidobacteriota bacterium | reverse complement strand
TGCGGGTCCCCGGACGCCGCGTAGGGGTCGGCCACGTTCTCGGCTTTGGGGGCCTGCTTGTCCGCCTCGGGCTGCGCCGGAGCGGGAACGGGCGCGGGGACGGGCGTCGGCGCCTCGGCGCTCTGGGCCTGCTGCGCGGGTTTGGGTTCCGGGGCCTCCTGCCTGTTCATGTAGGCGATGCCCGCACCCAAGGCCAACGCGGCTCCCATGACGATGAAGACGACCACTTTCGCTGTATTGTTCCCGGCCATTTACGCAAGCCTCCTGTTGCTTATCAAATCCACGTGACGGCCGCCTGGCCGCCACGCCTACCATCCCACTACACGATTTTCCGCCGCCCAGGCAACCGCGCAGGCGGGCGGGCCGTTGCGCTCGCGGGCCTGTTCTCGGCAAACAGGGAGCGCAGGGCGGCCAGGTTGCCCACGTCTTCGGCCAGGTCCTTCTCCTTGTGCGTCTCCAGGATCATGGGCAAACCGGCCAGCCTGGGATGGTTGACGATGGACGAGAAGCCGTCCAGCCCGATGGCCCCCTGGCCGATATGCTCGTGCCGGTCCAGGTGCGAGCCCAGCCCGCCCTTGGAGTCGTTCATGTGCAGCAGGAGAAGGCGCTCCGGGTCCAAGTGCGCCAGGACGGCGTCGAGGCCTTCGACGGTGCGCACTTCGTAGCCTGCGGCGAAGCCGTGGCAGGTATCGAAACAGAAGCCGATGCGGCCGGGATGGCGCGAAAGCCCTGCGATGGCCGCCAGATCGGCGAGGTCGCCGCCCAGGGCGCTGCCCTGTCCGGCGGTGTTCTCCAAGAGCACCATGGGGCCCTGCTCCGGTCCGCCCTCGAAGGCCTGATCCAGTGATGCGGCCGCACGGGCCAGGGCTTCCTCCCGCCCTGCGCTTCCTCGCGCGCCGGGGTGCAGCACCACCCAGGGCACGCCCAGCCTGCGGCAACGCTCCAGTTCGGCGGCCAGGGCCGCCACGGAGCGCTCTCGCAGCGCCTCGTCCGGCGAGGCCACGTTGATGAGGTAGGAGGCGTGGCTGGGTACGGGGTAGCTTCCCCAGCGCTCCCAGGCCGAGGCGAACAGGGCCGCCTCCTCGTCCGAGACGGGGGACGCCTCCCACTGGCGCTGGTTGCGGGTGAAAATCTGCAGGGCCGTGCCGCCCACGCTGGCGATGCGCTCGAAGGCGGTATGCAGCCCTCCGGCGACTGATTCATGCGCTCCGACGCGCCTGATGAGGCTATTTTCGCTCATTTTCCGGTCCTGGAAGTTGTCTATTGAGTCGATCGATTAGGAATGTTATCGAATTCCACCGGAGCGGAACTACCCGCCCCGGGTCAAGCAGCACCCATGGCACGCACAGCATACGTCACGCTTTGGTATCCCAAGCCCTCTGAAACATTCGTCGTGGGCGAGGTCGCGGCCTTGCGCAACCTCGGGATGCCCGTGACGGTCTATACGCTCTACGGCCGCCTGTCCAAGCACATCGGCGCGGACATGGAGGCCAAATGCGCCCCGGTTGTCCGGCTCGGCTCGCGCTGCACCGGCCGGGGCCTGGCCGCCATGGCCTGGTGGCACTCCAACCACAAGGAACTGTTCAGGAACACCGCCAGAAAGGTGCTGGGCCGCTTCTGGCGCGACCTGGAGCAGACCGGCGAGAACTCCTGGGCCTTCCTGGCCGGGTGCCTGCTGGCCCGCATGTTCATGAAGGACGGCGTGGGCCACATCCACGCTGGCTGGGCCAACGGCCCCGCCACCGCCGCCTGGACCGCCTCCCTGCTCACGGGCATCCCCTTCAGCTTCACCGGCCGCGCGGGCGACATCTACCCGCCCGACGGCGCCCTGGAGGAAAAGATCGCCGCCGCCGATTTCGTGCGCACCGACGCGGGCTTCAACGTGGAGTACCTGCGCCAGTTCACCAAGGACCGCAAGGACCGCATCCACCTGGTGCGCAACATGCTCTCCTGGGACATCCCCGCCCCCGGCGAGGTGCCCATGCGCGAGCCTTACCGCCTGCTGGCCATCGGACGCTTCGTGAAGACCAAGGGGCTGGACGTGCTGCTGGACGCCTGCGCCCTGCTGCGCGGCAAAGGCGTGGACTTCCGCCTGACCCTGGCCGGTTCCGGCAGGATCGAGGGCGCGCTGCGCAAGCAGGCCGAAAAGCTCGGCCTGGCTGACAAGGTGGATTTCCCCGGCTTCGTGCTGCACTCCAAGATTCCCGAACTCATCGCCTCGCACGACGTCTTCGTGATGCCCAGCAAGGTGAGCAGAACGGGCGACCGCGACGGCCTGCCCACGGTCATCATGGAGGCGCTCATCACCCGCGTGCCCGTGGTGGCCACGGACGTGGGCGGGATCAGGGAAGTGGTGGAGACGGGCGTCACCGGCATGCTCGTGCAGCAGCGCAACCCCGCAGCCCTGGCCGACGCCATCTTGGAGCTGGCTTCCGACAGGGCAAAGGCCCTGGAGATGGCCGAACGGGGCAAACAGCGGGTGGCGGAGTTCTACGATACGGCCCGCAACGCCAGGCAGTTCTACACGCTCATCGCCGGGCGCGAACCAGACCTTCGATGATCGCGGCGTGGCGCTCGGCCACGCTCCCAAGCGAATGTTCCTCCAGGGCGGTCCGCCTGCCCTCCTCCCCCATGCGCGCACGCAACCAGGGATCGGCCAGCAAGGCCGAGAGCGCCCCGGCCAGCGCCTCGCTATCTCCCTTCGGCACCACGAACCCTGTGCGTCCGTGGCGTATCACCTCGCCCACGCCGCCCACGTCCGTGCCCACGGCGGGCAGGCCCATGCTCATGCCTTCCAGGAGCACGTTGGGCATGCCCTCGTTGGCCGAACTGAGCGCCACCACCGAGGCCGCGCCGTAGTGGGGCCTGGGGTCGCTCACGCCGGGCAGCAGCTCCATGCGCGCGGCGGCAGGGCTGGCCGCGATGCGCGCCGCGAGCTTCCCTCGCAGTTCGCCGTCGCCCACCAGGCGCAGCCGGGCATCGGGGTGCGCGGGGTGAAGCAGCTCGAAGGCGCGGATCAGGGTCTCGAGGTCCTTCACGGGGGCCAGCC
>JBKICO010000205.1:0-5116 GCA_046567065.1 Acidobacteriota bacterium | reverse complement strand
GGGGGCCACTGCCCGCCATTTGATCAGCTGCATGGTGCGCTGGCAGTAGAGCGTGGTGCAGGCCCCCACCGCCCCCTTGGTGATCACGATGGCCAGCCCGGCCCCCAGCAGCGGGTTGCGCGGTATGAGCAACGCGCACAGGGCCACGTTCAGGGCCAGTCCGGCCCCATAGATCCAGAACAGGGCGTTCTGGCGGTGCTGGCTCATCATCAGGTAGGCGGCGAGGTTGTGGATGAAGCTGAACAGCACGGAGGGCACCAGCCACTTCTGCAGCCACATGGCCTGGGTGTAGCTCTGGCCGTAGATCAGGCCGATGATCCTGTCCGATTCGATGAACAGCACGAACATCACCGGGATGGAGGCCCCCAGCAGCCACTTGACCGAGTTGTCCTTGAGACGGTCGAACTCGTCCTTGTTGTGGCGCCACAGGCCCACGAACAGCGGGAAGAGCACGCTCTTCATCAGGAGGCTTGAGATGGGGATCTGGATGGCGTCCACCACCTCCCAGGTGGCGGAGTACTGGGCCACGAAGTTGGGGCCTGCCACGCGCTGCAGGAAGAAAAGGTTGGCCTTGTTGTAGAGTATGGAGAACAGGGCCATGAACACGAACACCAGCCCGCCCTTGGCCGTGGCCCAGGTGCGGGCCAGGGCCTTGCCCTTGAGGGTGAGGCTCTGGATGTCGGTCTTGTTGATGGCGATCCAGGCCCCGCCAACCAGGTTGATGCCGTTCTCGATGATCTTGAACAGGGCGATCCAGTGGGGCTGGAAGCCCAGCGCCAGGGTGCCCAAAGCCCAGCCGTAGCCGCAGACAGCGCCCACGGTGCGGATGCGGGCCTCCAGATCCTGCCTGCCCTGGACGCGGCAGGCCACGAAGAAGGTGCTGGCCAGGGCCTCCAGGCCCACGCCAGCGGTGATGACCTGGATGAGGTTGGTCAGGCCGCCGGTGTAGCGCTGCTGCATGACGAAGGCCGTGACGCCGAGCCAACCCAGGACAAGGATTGTGGCCTTGATCAGCGTGTACTGCACCAGGATGTCGCCCTTGTGCCCGAACTTCTTGGAGAGCGAGGAGACAAGGGGCTGGTTCAAGCCGAACTCGCCCAGGAAGAGCACGATGACGGCGGTGTTGAAGGCCAGTTGGAACTCGCCATAGTGGCTCTGGTTCATGCGGGCCAGGTAGATGAAGAAGGCGGTGTGCAGCAGGTCGCGGATGGTCTGGGCGGAGGCCAAATGCAGAAACTTTCCCAGGATGCCGTGGGATGTGACGCCGGTTGACGACGTTGCGGGCGGACGGCTCATTCGGTGGGCGTCTTATGGGGATGGAGAGGGGCGGGCCGGTTGGCCCGCCCCTTCGGCATCACTTGGATTTTTTGGCCTTGGAGGCCTTGGTTTTCTTCGCTGCGGATTCAGCTTTGGCCTTGGGCTTGGCTGCGGGGGCCGCCTTGACCGCCGGCGCGGGCTTGGCGGCAGGCTCGGACACGGCGGGCAGCGGCGTCTCGTGCACCACGGGCAGGGGCATCTGCTTCACCTGGGGCAGGGCCTCCTCCTTGGGGGTGGGCAGATGCTCCTCGGCAACTGCCGGGGCCGGTGCGGCCTCTTCAGGCTGGGTGTCGCCCTCGGGGGCCTGGGGCGCGTCTACGGGAGCCGCCTGGGGAGCCGTCTGGGGAGCCGCCTTAGGGGCGGAACCGCAGCATCCGCCGCGCGGCGTGCAGGAGATGAACCCGCCGAACTTCTCCAGTTCGTCCACGCGGCAGCTCCAGACCATCTTGCCCTTGTAGTGGATGGCGTCCGGGCAGCCGTCGCACATGTTCTGGCGGCCGTCCTCGAAGACGTCGCAGGGCTGGATGATCATGATGGACTGGATGTGCAGGCAATCCGACCACTTGGAGGGCTCCTTGAGCCACCTGCCGAATATTTTGCGGATGGATTTGTCGAAGAGCGCCAGGGGGAACATGGCCTGGGCCGTGTTGGTCAGCCAGGGGCGCGTGTAGGCCAGGTAGGTGCCGAAGAACAGGTGGTGGAAGCTCTGGACGATCTCCGCGAACTTGGGGGAGAGGTACCCCAGGATGCGGCTCTTGTCGCCCACGCGCAGGGTGAGCAGCCACTTCATGGACTGCGGGTCCTCGGTGCCGTTCAGGTAGGCGCAGGGCTCGAACTCGGGGCAGACCTCGCGGATCTTGTCGGCCACTTCCTGGGCCACGATGTCCTTGTGGGTCTCCATGTGGTCCAGCTGGTAGACAAGGTCAGAAGGCTTCACCTCGCGCCCGCCCACGTGCACGTCGAAATTCCATTGGGCCTTGGCGGAGCGGAACAGGATGTAGACCATGGTCTGCACCAGGTCCATGTGCTCCTGGGCCCAGTTGGTGAGCATGGGGATGTCGTCCAGGGTGTCGCGGTAGATGGTGGCGTTGAAGGCGCAGGCCACTTTGCCGCCGCTGTGTTCCTTGATCATCCTGGCCAGCTTCAGGCGCAGCTCGCACAGCTCCGCCTCGGACTTGCCGATCCAGCCCGGGCGCTTCTGGTGGGAGTCCACGTGCATGGTGAAGCCCACCAGCCCGGCCTTGGTCAGGTCGCGCACCAGGGCGGGCGTCAGGGCCTGGCCGTTGGAGTTGATGATGGGCTTCCAGCCCTGGGCGGCCACGTAGCGCACCAGCTCCACGATGTCGGGGTAGATCAGGGGCTCGCCGCCCGCGATGGAGATGCCGTCGGTGCGGCGCAGCGCGCGGACCTGCTCCAGGTCGCGGATGACATCGGCCAAAGGCTTGTGGCCCTCGGGGTCGTTCTCGCGGTAGCAGCCCTCGCAGTAGAGGTTGCACTTGGTGGTGGGCTCCAGCCAGGTGATGGAGTTGTCGGCCAGGTTCCAGGGGAGGCGGTAGTAGCTTCCGGGAGTCAGGGGGCGTTTCGCATTCATGGCGTATCCGTGGTCGCTTGGGTGACTGTCCTATTTGTTACACATCCTTCCCGAACTAGCGCAATCGTCAATACTTGGCAACGGCGGGGAGGCGTTGCCCGCCTATGTAGCTCTCAACCAGCCCGAAGGCGTATTCATTGCCGCGAAAATCAACGGACATGACGCGCTCCCGGCAGCGCTCCACCTGGCCCTCGAAACCGGAGACGGCGGCCTCGTCCAGGTGGTGCATGTCCAGGTGCAGGCCGTAGCCCAGCTTCTGCAGGTAGTGGGCGTTGAGCCACTGCTCGAACGCGCCCTTGACCGGCAGGGAGATGATGGGCTTGCCGTAGTAGAGGGCCTCGCTCATGAGCGTGTGCCCGCCGCCGCAGATCACGTAGGCGGCGGAGGCCATGTCCCTGAGCAGGCCGTCCTCGCTGAAGGTCTTGAAGGTCAGGGGGCCGTCCACCTCGTCGCGGTGGTAGCCGTAGACGATCACGGGCCGCCCCAGCGTCTTGAGCAGGGGCACGAAGCGGTCGCAGATGGAGCAGCTCTGGTAGACCAGTACATGCTCCCCGATGCTGGGCGTGTGCTCGAAGACCTTCTCCCGGTGGATGGGCGGGGAAATGGCCCTGTGCGGCCCGGGCTTCAGCGGCGGCTGGTAGAAGGAGATCACCATGTGGTCCGTGGAGTTGGAGAAGAGGTTGTCCACTGAGAAGGAGGTGGAGCGCAAATCCCACCAGACGGAGCGGGGCAGGTGGTGCTGGCAGAGCGTGATGACGTGCTGGTGGTCGATGGAGAGGCAGCGGATGCCCGCGCGCTTGGCCGCGATGGGCACGAAGTATTCATAGTCCGAGATGCAGGCGTCGGGCTTGAAACCCTCGATCACGCTGCTAAGGCGTTTGAGCTCGCTCTCGCGCTGCGCCAGGGTCTTCACGCCGAGCTTCACGGTCTCCCAGAGGTCCAGGGAGTAGTTCTTGTAGCGGGTGCCGGGGTTGAGCGCCGTCTCCACGCGGTAGTCGCGCCGCAGGATGCCCGCGGCCTCCTCGCTGGTGACGAAGAGGAACTCGTGCTGGGGGAAGCGCCGGGCCAGGGTCAGGGCGCGGATGGCGTGCCCGTGCTGGGAGCCGTGAACGCCGTAGAGGATGCGTGCCATGTTGGGTCCGTTCCCTGGGTGGGGCTAGCCGATGCTCGGGTTGTTGTGCTTGAGCCAGAGCTGGAGCACCAGCAGGGTCCACAGCTCCTTGCGGCGGTCGGCGCGGCCGGAGGCGTGTTCCTCCACCAGGGCGCGCACGGCCTTGGGCTCGAACAGGCCCTGGGCGCGCAGGTGCGCCTCGCCCAGCAGCTCGTCCACCAGGGGCCGGAGCCTGCCGCGCAGCCACTTGGCCACCGGGATCAGGAAACCGCGCTTGTTGCGCGTGAGGATCTCCCTGGGCAGCACGTCGGCCAGGGCCTTCTTCAGGATGTACTTGCGCTTGAGCCCGCGCAGCTTGAAATCGAAGGGCAGCCTGCAGGCGAACTCGGCCACGCCGCGATCCAGGAAGGGGGCGCGGGCCTCCAGGGAGTGCATCATGGTGCAGCGGTCCACCTTGACCAGGATGTAGTCCAGCAGGAACTGCCTGGCGTAGGTGTGGGCGGCCTTGTCCATGACGGAGCCGGGGGCGCGCTCGAAGATGCGCCTGGTGGAGGCGTAGAGGTTCTCGCCCCGGAGCGCGCCCATGCCCTGGTCCAGCCAGAGGGCGCGCTGCTGTTCGGGGTGCAGGGCCGTGAGCCAGGTCTGTATGCGCAGCCAATCCGGCTTGGTGGCCCCGGCCAGGAAGGTGGCCGCGCCCAGGCGCAGGTTCACGTAGCCCTCGGAGGCGGGCAGCACGCGGCACAGCGGCTCCACCAGGCCCCGGCGCAGGAAGCCGGGCAGGGCGTTGTACCAGCGGGAGGCCTTGAGCCCGATGAAGTGCTCGTAGCCGGAGAACAGCTCGTCCGCGCCGTCGCCGCCCAGGGCCACGGTGACCTTCTCCCGCGTGATCTTGGAGAGCAGGTAGGTGGGCGCGATGGAGGGGTCGGCCATGGGCTCGTCGAAGCGGGTGACGATCTCGGGCAGCAGGTCGGCGCAGTCCTCGGCGGCCAGGATGCGCTCATGGTGGTCGGTCTCCCAGCGTTTGGCCACCACGCGCGCGTAGCTGGACTCGTCATAGCTGGCTTCCTTGAAGCCGATGGAGAAGGTCTTGATGCGCG
>JBKICO010000204.1:0-11875 GCA_046567065.1 Acidobacteriota bacterium | reverse complement strand
ATGCCCATCTTGTCCCCCTGGCCCTTGC
This sequence comes from Acidobacteriota bacterium, assembly GCA_046567065.1. Classification (GTDB taxonomy): domain Bacteria; phylum Desulfobacterota; class Desulfovibrionia; order Desulfovibrionales; family Desulfovibrionaceae; genus Fundidesulfovibrio. The sequence continues at coordinate 11,847 of JBKICO010000204.1, read as the reverse complement.
CGTCATCGGCCTTGGCGCTGGAGGCCCGGCGCTTGGCCGCCAGAAATTTGGATTCAGCCGCGGCCGCGGCCTGGAGCAGGTCCTCCTCTTCGCGGGTGAAGCCCTTGGGCAACGGCCCTTTGCCACCGGGGCCGGGCAGATGCCCCACGTCGTCGGGGTGGCGCGCGCTGGGGTTGATGGCGCTGCGGACCTCCGGGCGCTCGATGGCTACTTTCACCTCTTTGGCCTGGGCCTGCTGCTGAGTCTGGGCCTGCTGTTGGGCCTGGGTTTTGCCCGGGGCCTGGGCCGGAGCTTTCGCCGGAGGCTGGGGCGGCTGCTTGACGCCCTGCCCGATTGCTGTTCTGTGCATGGGCGGGGCCGCCGGTGCCGCTAGGGGCGGCGAACCGGCCGCCTTGGGCGCCGCGGCGGCCATCTGGCTGGAGAGCATGCTGGCGAAGGAGTTCTTGTCGTCAGCCAGGGGGCCCATGGGGTCCTTGAGCTTGTCGCCCAGGATGGACTTGCTGGCCCCGAACTGGCTGGTGAGCATGGTCTTGAAGGCCCCCTTGCCGTCGGTGAGCCGGGTGGAAGGCCCGCGAAGGTTCTCCGGGCGGGCCGCCACTGCTGCGGCTATGTTCTGCGGCGTCAAGGCCATGACGTTAACCCCTTGAATGAGAGTCTGCGCCATGAGCAAGCAACCGGCGTGCCAAGCCTCCCACGCCTTCTTCAGCAACAAGGATTGCGCCTACTTCCCCTGCCACAAGGGGGTGGACCCGGAGTGCTTCAACTGTCTGTTCTGTTTCTGCCCGCTCTACTTCCTGGAGGACTGCGGCGGGGACTGGCGCATGGCCAAGGGCGTCAAGGATTGCAGCGGCTGCACCAAGCCGCACGAGCCGGGAGGCTACGAGCGCACCATCGCCCGCCTCAAGGAGGAGTTCGCCCGGCGCAGGGCCCAGGCTCAACAGGATGAAGAAGTCAGTTAGCCTTTGATGGCGTCCTGGCTGCCGGGAAGCTCGCAAGCCCGGCCCTTGAGCCCGAAGATGACCTTGAGCAGCTTGGGTGCCACACCCTCGAACACCTTGGGCGCGAGATACTCCCCTGCGGCGCGCCGGTTGATCTCACCCAGGGTGGGATAGGGGTGCACGGACTGAGCCAGCTTGGAGAGGCGCACCCCGCCCGAGAGCACCGTGACCCACTCCCCGATCAGGTCCCCCGCGCGAGGGCCCAGGATGCGCACGCCGAGCACCTGGCCCTGCGAATCCACCACCATCTTGATCACGCCGTCCGGGGTGTTCTCTGCCAGGGCGCGGTCGTTCTCCGCGAAGGGCTGCACGTGCGTGGTCACGTCCAGGTCGGCCGCCCGGGCCTGGCGGTAGGTCATGCCCACGCCCGCCAGCTCCGGGTCGCAGTAGGTGGCCACGGGCATGAACTGGTAATTGGCCTTGCGCGGCAGGCGCGCCACGGCGTTTGTCAGGGCCACACCCGCCTCGTAGCCCGCGGCGTGGGTGAACTGCCATTTGCCCAGCACGTCGCCGGCGGCGTAAATATCGGTGGAGCTGGTGCGCAGCCGCCTGTCCGTTGGCACGCCCTTTTCGGTGTAGGCCACCCCGGCGTTGTGCAGGCCCAGGCCCGTCACGTTGGGCGCGCGGCCCATGGCCACCAGCAGGGCCTTGGCGCGCACCAGGCGCTGCATGCCCGTATCGTCCGCGAACCAGACCTCCTTCTGCCCGAAGGCCTCGCCAACGGTGGTCACGTGGGCGTTGAGGCGCACGGAGACGCCCTCCTGCCGCAGCTTGGCCGCCACCATTCCGGCGATGTCCGAATCCTCGCCTGAGAGCAGTTGGCGGGAGCGCTGCAGGATGGTCACGCTGGAGCCGAGGCGCTGGAAGGCCTGGGCCATCTCCACGGCTACGGCCCCGCCCCCCAGGATGATGAGGGACTCGGGCAGCTCGTCCAGGGACCACAGGTCGCGGTTGGTGAGGTAGGAGACTTCCTTGAGCCCGGGGATGTTGGGCACGGCGGGCGATGAGCCCGTGGCCACCAGCCACTTCTCGGCGGAGAAGGTCTCGCCGCCCACGCGCAGGCTGTGGTCGTCCATGAATTCCGGGGAGCCGAACACGACCTTGGCCCCGAGCTGGCAGAAGCGCTGTGGGGAATCATGGCGCTGGATGCGCGCGATGACGCCCCGGATGCGCTCAGCCACGCGCGTGAAGTCCACCGGGCCGGGGTCCACGGCGGGCAGGCCCCACTGCTGGGCGTTGCGCATGGTATGGTAGACCTTGGCCGTGGCGATGAGCGTCTTGGAGGGCACGCAGCCGTAGTGCAGGCAGTCCCCGCCCAGGTGCGGCTCGCGCTCGATGAGCAAGGTCTTGGCGCCCAGGCGCGCGCCTCCGGCAGCGGCGGTCAGCCCAGCGGCCCCGCCTCCGATGATCCCCAGGTCGAAGTCGTAAACAGCCATCCCCCCTCCTTCGCTGGAAATTGTGGTTTTCTTAAGCACGCTTGCAATGTGCTGTCCACCACTGATTTGTTTTTGGATCGAATCCAGGGCGGAATGGTATACTTTGCGATGTGAATATTTCAGGGAATTGCATCAGTATTCCCATAGCGCACTAGATGTCGAGACAGCCGTGACTTCTTGCAAAGTATGCACCCCTAAGACCGCGCACTGGGTAACCGGCAACAAGGGCACATCAGCATGTGAATCAGGCATGGTAATCGTTAAGGAACTGCGTAATGGCCTTGCCGCCAATTGTCCCTGGCCCGGCGCCGACTGCCAACTACGCGCAGACTCTTACGCAGTCAGACAAGAAGGTGGCATACCTTCCCTCTTCCCAATACGACAAAATAAAAAGGCCGCCCGTTGCCGGGCGGCCTTTGCGGTCACAGGCTCGCGCCTGATATTCTACCAGTCGGACTTGGTGAAGCTGTCTTCCACGCCGAAGTCCACGACCGGTTCGGGCTCGGCAGCGGCACCGCCAGCGGCCGGAGCGCCACCAGCGCCGCCGGCGGCAACGGTCACCACGCCGTGCTTCTTCACGTCTTCGATCATCTTCAGCAGCTCGTCCACCTTGCCGATGTACTCGTTGACCTTGGCCAGGGGGGCCACGATCAGCTTCTCGCTCTCCTGCTTGGAGGACTCCTCGAAGCGCTTCACGGAGGCCTCGGCAACCTTCAGCTTGGCTTCGACATCGGTGAGCATGGCGGACTTGGCGGCCAGGTCGGCCTTCACGGTGGCCAGCTCTTCGGCCTGGGCCACGGCGGTGGTCTTGTATTCAGCCAGCTTGGCGAACAGGGCGTTGATCTCGCCCATGGTCTCGGTGGGCAGCTTGGGCACGGACACGTTCTTGCCCGAGGAAGCCAGCTGGTTGGCGCTCATGGAGATAACTTCGGGGTGCTGCTCGTAGATCCAGGCCTTGGCGATGGCCTTGGCGAAAGGAGCCAACTCCTCGTCGATGACGGTGTCGGCCATGTAGCCCACCATCTCCACAACGCTCTTCTTCTGGCCTTCCTTGTCCATGCCCTTCAGGTAAGAAATGAAGGTGTTCATCGGGAAAACTTTCGTCTCAGCCATGGGAGTTCCTCCTCTTAGATCTCGAAAATTTTGTCTTCAACGCGGGTGAGGGGCTTGCGGCCGCTCATGCGGGCATACACCAGAGCCGTCGTGCGATACACCAGGTGCCCAAGCTTGGACCAGGGCAGGTACGCGATCATCATGAAGACCGCGACCAGGTGCAGGTAGTACATGGGGTAGGCCAAGCCGGCCACGCCCGCCAGACGCAGAACCATGGAACCAAGGCCGGTGACGAACACCGCCCAGATGACGCCGAGCAGATACCAGTCGTAGAACGAGGAGCCCTGCTTCTGGGCGTCCAGGTTCAGGCGGCGGCGGGTGAGCATGGTCAGCCCGTAGAAGCCGAGCACGGTGCCCACGATGGCCAACAGTTTCACAGGGCTGTAGAGCGCCATGGGCGTGTCGCCCAGGACGTGCAGCCAGCCGAAGCCGGGGACCTTGGAACCCCAGTGGGACACGGCCACGATCGAGGTGACGATGGCCAGGGCCACGAAGGCGGCCAGCAGGGCCCAGTGGCCCTTGGCGCGCTCGGAGTTGTCCGCGCCGCATTCGTTGAACTGGCGGTGGGTGTAGAGGTCGTCGCGCAGGACATCGATGATGGCCTGCACCAGGGTGGGCTTCTCGCAGTGCGCGCCCACCTCGAAGGTGGCCGGCAGCGACGCGAAGCTCTTCCACATGTTGGTCACGCCCTTGTAGAAGCTCCAGGCCACGAACACCGCCACCGCGCCGAAGAGCGGGTCGATGGTGAAGTCGCCGGGGAACACCTTGGAGAACTTGATCTCACCGGCGGGGATGGACAGGCCGGTGGTCAAGAGCCAGATGAACAGCCAGAGCACCGCCGGAATGCCGGCCAGGTAAGGCAGCCCCTTGGAGGAGCTCATCCACTCGCCGATCTTCGCGGGGCCCACCAGCTTGCGGTAGGTCATGTTGCGGATGGCCGCCAGGGTGTCGGCGGGTTTGGCGCCGCGCGGGCACAGGTCGGAGCAGTTGCCACAGTTGTGGCACAGCCACACGTCGATGTCGTTCATGAGCTTGTCTTTGAGGCCCCACTGAGCCCAAACCATCTCCTTGCGGGGATAGGGGTTCTCAGCCGGGGACAGCGGACAGGCCACGGAGCAGGTGGCGCACTGGTAGCACTTCTTGACGTTCTCGCCACCAGCTGCCTGAAGCTCCCTGACGAAGCTCGGGTCGGGTTGGATCCGGACCGGAGAAGACATAAGCAGGGCCTCCTAATAGCCTTTGAACGGGTTGGGACCCATTTTGACGATCATGTCCATGAACTTGTCGATCATGGAGGGCACGACGTCGTACTCGTCGATGGCCACCTGGAACTGGTCGACGCGCTCAGGCTCAACGCCGAGGCGCTTGAGCGACTCGGAGATGTTTTCCTTGCGGCGGTTGCACAGTTCCGAGCCCTTGACGAAGTGGCACTGGTAGTCGTCGCCGTACTTGCAGCCCAGCAGCAGCACGCCGTCGATGCCCTTGGACATGGCGTCGGCCACCCAGATGGCGTTGACCGAGCCAAGGCAGCGCACCGGGATGACGCGCACGTAGGGGCTCCAGGGCTTGCCGCGCATGGCCGCCATGTCGAGCGCCGGGTAGGCGTCGTTCTCGCAGGCCAGGATCAGCACGCGGGGGCCGCCCTGATCCATCTTGGCCGGCACCTGCATCTCGCGGATCATGGTGCCGATCATGTCGATGTTGTAGTTGTCGAAGCTGATGACGCGCTCGGGGCAGGCGCCCATGCAGGTGCCGCAGCGGCGGCAGCGCGACGGGTTGGGCATCGGGGTGCCCTTCGGGTCGTCGTCCAGGGCGCCGAACGGGCATTCCTCGGTGCAACGCTTGCACTGGGTGCAGCGCACGAAGTTGAACACCGGGAAGCTGCGGTCGCCCGAGCGGGGATGCACGGCCACGCCGCGGTTGGCGCTGGACACGCACTGGATGGCCTTGAGCGCGGCGCCCATGGCGTCCTCGGAGGCCAGGGCCAGGCCCATGGGCTGGCGCACCGCGCCGGCGGCGTAGATGCCGGTGCGGCGGGTTTCGTAGGGGAAGCAGATGTAGTTGGAGTCCGCGTAGCCCTCGAAGAGGCCCAGGTCCGGGAAGGCCAGGCCCTGGCGGTACTCCAGGTTGACGACCGGGCTGTGCGCCGTGGTGGGCACCAGGGAGGTGGGCAGCACCACGAGGTCGGCCTCGATCTCGATGGCCTCGCCCAGCAGGGTGTCGGTCATGGAGACCACCACCGAGCCGTTGACACCGGCCTTGACGGACTTGATCTGCGCCTTGGAGAGCATCACGCCCGGGTTGTCCTGGGCGGCCTTGTAGTAGCGCTCGTTGATGCCGGGCACCATCATGTGGTCGTAGAAGATGTAGGCTGCGGCCTCGGGGTCCTTCTCGACGACATAGTTGGCCTGCTTGAGCGCCACCAGGGAGGACAGCTCGGAGGACAGGGCCAGGTGCCTCTGCGACTCCAGGTCGCAGAAGGGAGCCTCGGCCGGGGCCTCTTCGCCCTCGGCAGGCGGATTCACGGGGGCCTGCTCTTCCTTCTCGCACTCCAGAGCCACGTCAGCCGGGCAGGAGTCGACGCTGCACAGCGCCGTGTTGGTCAGGAAGGCCACGCTCTTGGGAGCCTTGCCGTCGGACGGGCGCACGATGGGGCCGTCCTTGGCCATCTTCTCCAACTCGGCGGTGGTGATCACGTTCTTGATCTCGCCGTAGCCCATGGGAGCCAGGTACTTGGTGTCGCCGGGAACCCAGCCGGTGGCCAGGACGACGGCGCCGATGTCCAGGTTCTGGCCGCCGGAGAGCTCGGCCTTGTACAGGCCGGGCGCGCCGGAGAGCTTCTCAAGCGTGGTGCCGGTCAGCACGGAGACCTTGCTGTTGGTGGTGACCTGCGTGATGAGCTTGTCCAGTCCGGTTTCGTGGGCCTCGGTGTAGGGGTAGCTCAGGGGGAAGGTCTTGTAGAAGTTGGCGACCTTGCCGCCCAGGTTCGCGGCCTGCTCCACCAGCACCACGTCGTAGCCCAGGGAGGCAGCGGCGTTGGCGGCGTTGAGGCCGGTCCAGCCGCCACCCAGGACCATGATGGTCTTGCAGGTCTCAGGCACGTCGGGGTTGGGGATGTTGGACTTGATCATCTTGACCACGCCCATCATCGCGTATTCGTTGCAGATGATCTGCAGGTCGTCAAAGCCCTTGGCCTTCTCCAGCGCGCCGAGCTCCTTGTTGAAGCTCCACACGCCCTGCTCGCGCAGGTTGACGCGCTCGACCTGGATCTTGTCGCCAAAGGTGAACACGTCCCACTTGGCGCGGGGGGAACAAGCGCAGAGGCACACGGCGTCAAGCCCGGCCTCGGCGATGTCCGCGTCGATGGCGGCCTTACCCTCGGAGGAGCACAGCACGGGGACGGTTTTGATGACCGGACACTGCGGCTGGTATTTGTTCTTCACCGCAGTGCACACTGCGTCCAGATCGACGGCTTCGCCCAGGCCGCAGCCGCCGCAGACGTAAACGCCTATTTTCTCGGCCATGAATCGTTACCTCCCCGCAACCGTTTGAATGGCCTTGAGCGCCGCGCCGGTGGCAGACTGGGCCGAGCGCATGACGTCCAAAGGCACCTTGGCGCAGCCCGTGGCGATGACGCCGGAGTCGGGCGAGCCGATAAAGAACCCTTCCTCGTCCCGGGGGGCGTTGACGGCCACGGCCTCACCCGCGACGGAAGGCTGCATGCCGGTGGCCAAGACCACCAGGTCGAACTCTTCCACGTTCTTGATGCCGGTCTCCACGTTCTCGACCGTGGCCAGCACCTTGCCGGAGGCCTCCTGGGTCAGCTCGGCGACCTTGCCCTTCACCAGGGAGAGCTTGGGATCGGCGGAGACCTTCTCCAGGAACTTCTGGTAGCGGCCAGGGGTGCGCAGGTCGATGTAGAAGACGGTCACTTCGGCGCCGGGCACGCGCTCGCGCACGTAGGTGACCTGCTTCAGGCTGGCCATGCAGCAGATGTAGGAGCAGAAGTTCAGGTGGTTCTCATCGCGGGAGCCGGCGCACTGGACAAAGGCCACGCGTTTGGGCGCGGCCTTGTCGGAGGGGCGAAGCAGCATGCCGCCGGTGGGGCCGTTGGGCGCGCAGAGGCGCTCCATCTGCATGTTGGTGATGACGTTGGTGAGCTTGCCGGCGCCCAGGTTCTCCAGCTTGGAGACATCGTAGGGCTTCCAGCCCGTGGCCTGGACCACCGCGCCGACCTTGAAGGTCTGGGTGCGTTCCTGGTCGGCCAGGTTGATTGCGCCGTACTTGCAGCTCGCCTCGATCTTCTTGGCCTCGGCCTCGGAGCACTTGGCCTTGTCGAAGACGTAGCGCTGCGGGAAGGCGAAGATGTTGGGCCGGTAAGCAACCTTGCGCATGCCCATGCCGAAATCGAATTCGCAGGGAACCGTGGTTTCAGCGGCTTCGGTGCAGGCGTTGCAGCACGTGCACTTCTCGTTGACGTAGCGGGGCTTGATGGACACGGTCACGTCGAAGTTGCCGGCCTGGCCGGAAACCTTGGTGACCTGCGCCATGGTCAGCACCTTCACGTTGGGGTTGTTGCGGATGCGCTGGAACTGGATCTCCAGTCCGCACGAAGGGGGGCAAAGCTTGGGGAAATATTGGTTGAGCTGCGCCACCCGGCCCCCAAGATAGGGATTTTTCTCGACGAGGATGACCTCGTAACCCATTTCGGCGGCCTCCAGGGCAGCGGTGATGCCGCTGAATCCCCCGCCGACCACCAGAATCGCGTTGCCAGACATTGACACCTCCCTGCTCGGATTTGACCTTTGACGGTCAAACGGCCTGATCCGGGACGCCTCGCCCCGGCGCGCCCCGGATCAGACCGTTTGGAACAAACGGCCGGCTTCCGGCGTGAAAAACGGCCGCGGGCGTGAGCCCGCGGCCGCGTTTGGTCCGACTTAGGCGTCGGGGATGATCTTGAAGTAAGGACGCTTGAAGACCTTGGTCTCCTTGGTGGCAGGGTCGTACTTCGAGTTGACGAAGCACTTCCACTTGCTGTCGTCCAGGCCGGGGAAGTCGCCGCGGTAGTAGAAGCCGGGGTAGCGGGACTCTTCACGGAAGGCGATGTGCTGCATGTGCATGCGAACGGTCCACAGGCGGTGGAACTGCTCCCAGCAGCGCATCAGTTCGTGCAGGTCGCGGGCGGCCAGCTTCTTGGAGTCCTCTTCCAGCATGGCCAGCAGCTTGAAGCCGGTGCCCAGCAGGGAAGCGGAGGTGGTGTACAGGGTACCAACGCCACCGCCGTACTCGTCGGAGCACTTGACCAGGCGCATCATGAAGTTCTTCGGGGAGATGAACTTGGGGTTGACCACGGGGTCCGTGGAGATGCCCTTGTTCTCTTCGAAGGTGTACCAGGGCTGGTAGATTTCCTGCTTCAGGTCAGCGGCTTTCTCAGCGATGGTGGGCTTGAAGTCCTTGTGGTCAACGCACCAACGGACCATCTGCTTGCCGACGATGCGGCCTTCAGCGTGGGAGCCGGAGGAGAACTTGTGACCGGAGGCGCCAACGCCGTCAGCGCAGGTCCAGAGGCCGTTGACGGTGGTCATACGGTTGTAGACCTTGCCGTTGTCGGCGCGGACCTTGTACTCCTCGGGGACCCAAGCTTCGTCGGGACCGGAAGCCCAGATGCCGCAGCAGCCGGAGTGGGAGCCGAGCAGGTAAGGCTCGGTGGGCATGATCTCGGAGCCGGACTTCTCAGGCTCGATGTTCATGGCGGCCCACAGGTTGGCCTGGCCGACGCACATGTCGAGGAAGTCTTCCCAGGCTTCGCTCTCGAGGTGCTTCTGCTGCTCGGGGGTCAGGGTGGCGAAGGTGGCCTGCAGGGCGCCCGCGGTGTCCATGTAGATGGGGCCGCGGCCGGCGCGCATTTCGGCCAGCATCATGTGGTTGCGCAGGCAGGTCGGGATGATGTGACCCTTGGCGTAACCGCGATCCTCGTAGGGCTTCAGCATGCCACGGTTGGTGGCGCAGTAGTCTTCACCCTTGGAGTTGGTGGCTTTGGCCTTGAAGAGCAGGAACCAAGCGCCGACCGGTCCGTAACCGTCCTTGAAGCGGGCGGGGACGAAGCGGTTTTCCATCATGGTCATTTCGGCGCCGGCCTGAGCGCACATGGTGTAGGTGGAACCAGCGTTCCAAACCGGGTACCAGGCGCGGCCCATGCCCTCACCAGTGGAGCGGGGCTTGTACACGTTCACCGCGCCGCCGCAGGCGACGACCATGGCGTTGCAGGTGAAGATGTAGACCTTGTTCTCGCGGGTGGAGAAGCCAACGGCGCCGGCGATGCGGTTAGGCTCTTTGGCGTCGTTGAGCAGCTTCACGATGAAGATGCGCTCCATGTAGCGATCCTGGCCCAGGGCGTTCTTGGCAGCCTCGGCCACGATGCACTTGTAGGACTCGCCGTTGATCATGATCTGCCAGCGGCCGGAGCGGACGGGGTCGGCGCCGGCGCGCAGGGACTTGCCGGCGGCCTTGGACTGGGCGCCGTCAAGGTTGTGTCCGTGCTCGTCCTTGGTCCAGCAGGGCAGGCCCCACTCTTCGAACAGGTGGACGGAGTCGTCGACGTGGCGGCCCAGGTCGAAGATCAGGTCTTCACGGACGATGCCCATCAGGTCGGTGCGGACCATGCGGACGTAGTCGTCGGCGTTGTTCTTGCCAAGGTAGGTGTTGATGGCGGAGAGGCCCTGGGCCACGGCGCCGGAGCGCTCGAGGGAGGCCTTGTCCAGCAGCATCAGGGAGAGGCCGCCGCCAACCTTGTCAATCCAGCGGCAGGCCTCGTAGGCGGTGCCGCAGGTGCCCATGCCGCCGCCGACCAGCAGCATGTCGACGTACTTTTCGATGATTTCCGGCTCGGCCAGAGCGACGCCTTTCGCGTCCTCTTTCATGGGAATACGGGGCATTGATGTGCTCCTTATATTCTTAGGGGTTGCGCGTCAGGTTCCGCTTATTTGCAGAAGCCGTCCAGCCAGCACTGGGACGAGTCGGCCTCGGTGATGGGGGCCTTCTCGGCGAGAGCCACCTGAGGCTTGGCCAGTTCCCAAGTCTCGGTGAACAGCAGCTCGTCTTCCAGGCTGCCGGGCTCGGGCTTGCCCTCGTAAGGCTTGATCGAGCCTTCGGGGGTGGTGCGGATGGGGAACTTGAAGCGCTTGGCGTTGCCGTTGCGGAACTTCACGGTCCACATGATGGAGTCGGCCGAACGCATGGGGATGCAGACGCCGCCCATGGGGGCGAAGTCAGCGTAGGGCCTGGCCTCGATGGCGCCCTGGGGGCAGATCTTCACGCAGGAGTAGCACTCCCAGCAGGCTTCGGGCTCCTGGTTGTAAGCCCTCATTTCGGCCGGATCGAGGATCATCAGGTCGTTGGGGCAAATGTACATGCAGGCGGTCTTCTCGCCGCCCTTGCACCCGTCACATTTGCTCGGATCGACAAAGGTAGGCATACCACGTCCTCCACGCTGGTTGATGGTTAAATCTCTGTTCAGCCAATTCCAAAATACGCTTTACGCCTGCCCGGCTTTTACAGGTGTAAAAACCGCCCGGCAGCGGTGAAACCGCCTTGCGGGCGACGGCGCCGGACTCGACGGGGACGGCGGACTGGGATCGCCTCGCGGTTGCCTTGCGCCCTCCCTGAGCAGGGGGAGGGAGCCTCCGCGAGAACTTCTTCGATCCGCCGTAAACCTCCGGTCTTTTTCCGCCTGATTGGCGGCTTGTGAGGTTTGTAACGAGACGCCGCAGGCGCGTCAAGCCGAAAGTGAAATTTGTTACAAATGCCGTAACTATATGATATTTTAGGTAAATCAGAAGAAGCGACTATCCACTTCTATGGCCGGATGTATCGCCCGCTTGACTTACCACGGCACCACCCCCAAAGCAAGGGGGTTCTTGAACCCGCAGCCCTTGCTTCTTGCCATGGCCCGGGTTTCTGGACATATTCACATTGTGAACGCTTCAACCAACTGCACACCCGCCGACGCCTCGCGCTACCAGGCCATCCTCGACGCCGCCGTTGACGCCGTAATCATCATCGGGGCGGACAGGCACATCAAGGCCTTCTCCCGCGCCGCGCAGTTGCTCTTCGGCTACACCCCCGAAGAGGTCATCGGGCGCAACGTCACCATGCTCATGCCCGAGCCCTACGCTGCCCGGCACGACGGCTACGTGGGCCGCTACCTGGCCACCCGAGAGCCCCACATCATCGGCGTGGGCCGCGAGGTCCGCGCGCGCCGCAAGGACGGCAGCGTTTTCCCGGCATACCTTTCCGTGGGC
>JBKICO010000203.1:7518-15932 GCA_046567065.1 Acidobacteriota bacterium | reverse complement strand
CCTGTTCGGCGGATCACCCGTTTGGCCGGGGAGCGCCAGGGCCCGGCAGAGGCCTACTGCGCGGGTGCGGTGGGCGTGGCCCTGTTCTGCGGGTCGGTGCGCATGCCCAGCACGTGAGCCTGCCATTCTTCCTTGCTGAGCTTGCCGTCGCCGTTGGTGTCGGCACGCTTGAACTGCTCCTCGGAGAAGCCGGGGAAGGCCTTGCGGACTTCCTCCAGGGTCAGTTGCCCATCGCCGTTCTCATCCATGCGCTGGAACAACTGCGGCTTGGGGTGGTCCTTGTCGGGCTGTTGGCCCGGGGCCGCCTTTGAGGTGCCGGGCCGCTGCCCGGGCGTCTGGGCCCAGACGCCTTGCGCGGCCAAGGCCGCCACCATAGCCAACAACGCTAAGCCTGCGATCTTTTTCACTGCACTACCTCCAACACGGGCCTCTTGTCTGGAGGCCCGGATAGCCGACCGGGTGACGCCGCGCACGGCGAAAAAAAAGCCGGACGGCCTGGGCCATCCGGCGGACATGGCTCGACGCCTCCCTATAGCAGTGGGGCCGGGCGCGGGCAAGCCCGGGCTACATGGAGCCCGCCTTGCGCTCGGCGCGCTTGGCGCGGGCGAAACCCTGCCACTCGGCCACGGTGAGCTTGCCGTCGTGGTTGGTGTCGGCCTGCTTGAACATTTCGTCCGTGAATTTGGGGAACTGCTTCTGCACTTCGTCCTTGGTGAGGTAGCCGTCCTTGCTTACGTCCATGCGGTCGAACAGGGGATGCCTGTCGGGGGTCTGGGCGATGGCGGCGGTGCTGGAGATGAGCAGAAAAGCGAGAGCGAAGAAAGTCATGCGTGAGCGCATTGAGTGGTCCTCCTGATGGTTGCCGGGGTGAGCCGGGATTCCCAATGGAGTCTGCGGGATGAAGCGGGAGGTTACAGGGCAAGAAGGAGGCGGGGGCGAATTCGGGCGTACATATGGCGCACCGGCAAGGTTTGGGGTATCTGACGTCCATGCAACTCGATTACGAGGGACTTTTCAAAGCCTTGAACGACGCCGGTATCCGCTACCTGCTCACCGGCGGTGTGGCTGTTAATTTCCACGGCCTGCCGCGCATGACCTTCGACGTGGACCTGATCGTGCTGTTCGAGCCCGGCAATCTTGAGCGCCTTACGACGCTTCTGGAAGGCCTCGGCTACACGCCGAGATTGCCGGTCGCCGCGTCAGGCATGGCCGACCCGGCCACACGCGAAGCATGGAGGCGGGACAAAGGTTTGCTGGCCTATACCTTCATGCACCCCAGCCAGCCCATGGCCGAGGTGGACGTCATGCTGGATGCGCCTGCGCCGTTCGAGGAACTCATGGAAAGGCGGCGGGATATGCCCTTCGGCGGGACGACGGTGCCGTTAATTTCCCGGGCGGACCTCATCGCCACGAAGCTCGGCTCCCCGAGGCGGCAGGACATCTGCGACGTGGAGGCGCTTCGGAAGCTGGACGGCGGCTCATGAAAGAGAAAGAGGAAAAGCCTCTGGTCGGCTTCTACCACGAACCCGACCCGGAGATGGTAAAGGAGTATGGCACGTGGCCGCTGGAAAGGCGCGCGGCCTGGCTGTTCGCGGGGCTGAAGATGCGGATGCTGCTGCCGAAAGAAGTGAGGGAGTTGCAGGATGAGTTCAGGAGGGGGGAGAGGTGATAATCATCGCTGTACGGCTATACCCCGCAAAGTTGATTAGGAGCATCTGATGCTAGAACTAATTGTTCGCCTAGCCCCTCTTTTTGGCCCTCTAATTGCCGCAATCGTTGCAGTCTTTGGCTGGTACATAGCGCACCGCCTTAATATATCAAGAGATCGAGTCAACAGACGACATGACATGATTACACAGTATTTAGTGGACGCGTATCGACGGCTTGAGATGGCTGCAAACCGTGAAGAAAAAACTGAAGAGCAGGCCATCGCCTTTGAATCAGCTATTGCAGATATTCAGCTACTCGGAACTTCTAAACAGATTATGAACACGGTTCAATATCTTAACGCACATGCGTCATCAAAGGGGGGCAACATAAACGACGTACTCTGTCTACTACGTAATGACCTCCGAACGGAACTTGGGCTCTTGCCCGTCGAAGAACCTCCAAAAGTATTTCGGTTTGTGCGGACTTGGGATAGTGGCGATTGGCAGGGGAACCCGGTGTGTCGAACCACACCTGTTCTAAGCAAAAAGGACAAGTAATGTTAACCAACTCGGACTTCGCCCCAGTGGTATAGGCCCCCCATACCTAAGAAGACAAAATAACAGAAAGCCCCGAACGGCATCACCGTCCGGGGCTTTTAATATGGGATTCCAAAGGGAGGAACTCCCTTTGGCCGCCGGAGGCTTCTAACCCTCCAGCATCACTTCCTAGCTCTCGTAGTAGCTCCGCAGATGCTGGCTCCTCACCGGGTGCCTGAGCTTCCTCAGCGCCTTGGCCTCGATCTGCCTGATACGCTCGCGCGTGACGTTGAACAGCTTGCCCACCTCTTCCAGGGTGTGGTCGCTCTTCTCGCCGATGCCGAAGCGTTTCCTGAGCACCTGCTCCTCCCTGGGGGTCAAATCCGACAGCACCCGGGCGATCTGCTCGGTGAGCTTGGTGTTGACCACTTCCTCGGCGGGGGCCAGGGCCTTCTTGTCCTCGATGAAATCGCCCAGGCTGGAATCTTCCTCGTCGCCGATGGGCGTCTCAAGGGAGATGGGCTCCTTGGCGATCTTGAGGACCTTCTTCACCTTCTCCAGCGGGTAGTCCATGCGCTCCGCGATCTCCTCGGGGGTGGGGTCGCGGCCGAGCTCCTGCACCAGGTAGCGCGAGGTGCGGATGAGCTTGTTGATGGTCTCGATCATGTGCACGGGGATGCGGATGGTCCGGGCCTGGTCCGCGATGGCGCGGGTGATGGCCTGGCGTATCCACCAGGTGGCGTAGGTGGAGAACTTGTAGCCCCGCTGGTATTCGAACTTGTCCACGGCCTTCATCAGGCCGATGTTGCCCTCCTGGATCAGGTCCAGGAACTGCAGGCCGCGGTTGGTGTACTTCTTGGCGATGGAGACAACCAGGCGCAGGTTGGCGCGGATGAGCTCCTGCTTGGCGCGGGCGGCGGCGTTGTTGCCACGCTTGATGCGCCAGAGCACCTCCTCCAGGTCGGAGACGTGATGGCAGCATTTGTCCTGCAGGCGGGTGAGAATCTCCATCTTGGCCAGGATCATCTCCTTGAAGGAGAACACCTCGTCCACGGTCATGGAGAGGCTCTCGGCGGCCACCATGGGGTTGATCTCGCGGGCCTCCATCTGCTTGAAGATGGTCTGGATCTCGGACTGCGTCTTGCCCGTGGAGAGCAGGTAGGCTGAGAGGTCGCGCTGGCAGTTGTGCATCTGGCGGACGTAGTCCTCGACGGTCTCGATGACGCGGTCGATGAGGGTCTTCTCCAGCTTGATGTCACGCAGGCGGTTGACCACCTCGTCCTTGAAGGCCACGATCTCGCGCTGCACGCCGGCCACGCGGCGCTCCAGGCAGGCGCAGGAGTCGAGCTTGGTGTATATCTTGCGGCGCTTCTTGAAGATGGCCTTGAGTTCGTCGAGCAGCAGGATGACGCGGGAGCGCTGGTTCATCTCGTCTTCGGAGGGGTCGTCCTCCTCGATGGTCTTGACCACGTCCTTGAGCTTGATGCGCCCGATCTTGAGGTCCTCGCCGACCTGGATGAGCTCCTCCAGGGCCACGGGGACTTCGACCAGGGCGTAGAGCACGTCCATCTCGCCGTTTTCGATCTTCTTGGCGATGGTCACTTCGCCGTCTCGGTCCAGCAGGGGCACGGCGCCCATCTCACGCAGGTACATGCGCACCGGGTCCGTGGAGCGCGCGGAGTAGTCCAGCGCGTCCTCGCTCTCGGTGAGCTCCAGCTCCGGCTCCGGGGTCTCGTCGCCTTCGGAGGGCATCACCTCGATCTTGCGCATCTCCTTCTCGGAGTCCACAATGGCGATGTCCATGGAGTCGAAGATCGAAATGACCTCCTCCACCTGATCCGGATTGGCGGTCAGCTCCGTGGGCAGCGCTTTGTTGACCTCTTCGAAGGTGAGGAAGCCTTTTTCCTTACCTTTGGCGATAAGGGTTTTTATCTGCTGGATTTCCTTGATGTTGCTCACTGATTCCTCCCCACTAGATCACTTAAGGCGGCCATGAGGCGCTTCTCTTCCTCGAAGTCGCCCCTGTCCCTGGCGTCGCGCATGGACTCAATGAGCCCGCGCTTGCGCTCCTCCACCCTGACCCGCTGGCCGTGGGCCGATATGTCTTCCCACCAGCGGCGCGCCTCCTCCTCGGTGAGGGGCGGCTTGCTGGCGCATTGTCCCCAGAAGCTCTTCTGCTTGTCGTCCAGGTAGGGCAGCACGTCGTACTGGCCGTACCGGGAGAGAAGACGCCAAAAGGCCCTGGCTCTGTCGGTGGCCAGGGTCTCGAAGATGTTCACCCGTTCCAGCTCCGGGATGTGGGCCGGGCTGCGGATGGCGAATTCCAGCACCTGCGCGTCCTTTTTGGCCTCGGCGCTCAGGGGCTTGGAATTGGGCGCGGGAGCATCCCGCATTTTCCCTTGGTTGAGCATCCCGCGCAAAGTATGCTCATCAAGGCCCAACTCATGGGCCAACCGGGTGAGCATGGCCGCGCGAAGCCCCACAGTTGGGAGCTCGTTATGAAATTCCAGGGCCCAGTCCACCGCGTCCTTGGAAGACGCTGTCCGGCGCACCGCAGCCAAGCTAAAGGCCAGCCCTTCGCGGGCCCCTTCCAGGCAAGCCTTGAAAGCGTCCGCACCGCCGCTCTTGAGCAGGCTGTCGGCGTCTTCCCCCTGGGGCAGCAGCACCACGCGGCACTCCGCGCCCTGCAGCAGGAGCATCCGGGCGCTGCGCAGGGCCGCCTTCTCGCCCGCGGCGTCGCCGTCGAACACCAGCGTCACCTGCCGGGTGAAGCCGGTCAACCGCTTGACCTGCTGCGCCGTGAGCGCCGTGCCGAGCACGCCCACGGCCTCGGTGAAGCCGTGCTGGTGCAGCGCGATGACGTCCAGGTAGCCCTCGGTGAGCAGCACCCGCCCGGCGCGGGCCAGGTTGGCCCGGGCCTGGTACAGGCCGTAGAGGTGCTCGCCCTTCTTGTAGATCACCGAGTCGGAGCTGTTCAAATACTTGGGGTCGCCCTCGCCCATCACCCGCCCGCCGAAGGCCACCACCTTGCCGGAGACCTCGTGGATGGGGAACATGAGCCGCCCCCGAAATCTGTCCCAGACGCGCCCGCCCTCGTTCTCTATCAGCAGGCCCGAGGCCACGGCGTCGGCTGAGCGGTAGCCCTTGGGGCGAAACAGCCGCTCCAGGGAGTGAAAATCGTCAGGCGCATAGCCAAGCTGGAAGCGCTCGGCCATTTCCCGGCTCACGCCGCGCCTTTCCAGATACGCGCGCGCCGCGCCTCCAGGGGGTCCATACAGGCAATCCCGATAAAAGTCCCGCGCCAGGGAGTGCATTTCCGAAGCGGCCTGACGCTGCCTGCGCCTGGCCTCCTCCTGGGGGTCGGGCTTGAACTCCGCCAGTTGGACTCCGGCCTCGTGCGCCAGTTGCTCCAGGCCCTCCCGGAAATCCAGGCCGTTGATGCGGCAGTAGAAATCGATCACGTCTCCGGAGGCCTGGCAGCCGAAGCAGTGGAAAAAGCCCTTGTCGGGGTGGACGTTGAAAGAGCCCTTGGTTTCGTTGTGGAAGGGGCACGGACCCACAAGCCTACCGCCGACGTTGCGCAACTCCACGTAACGCCGGGCTATATCGGCTATGTTCAGCCTGGACTTGACGGCCTGTATGGCACGGGGATCGTTCTTCATGATCCTCGGTAGTTCCGGTTGTGCCCTAGGTAAGTCCGTTTCCGCGGGGAGCAAGTCCCCGCCTGCCACATTATTTCAGCTCCACCAGGGTCATGCCGTCGCCGCCCCTGTCTTCAGGCGCAAGGGAGAACGAAGCCACCGCCGGAAAGTCCTTGAGCATGGCGTGCACCTCGCGGCGCAGCGCCCCGGTGCCGCGCCCGTGGATGATCTCCAGGCCGCTCACGCCGCGCAGGATGGCCTTGTCCAGGAAGGCGGCCAGCTCGCCCAGGGCCTCGTCGGCGCGCATGCCGCGCAGGTCCAGCGTGAGAAAGGGACCGGCGGAAGCGCCGGGGGCCTCCTTGACCACAGCCGGGCCAGCGCCCGATGCGCTCCCGGAGGCGGCCTTGGCCTTGATGGCCGCCATCCCGCTGGGGGGGGAGACGTCCTCGAAGGGCGCCCAGAGGCTCACGCCGCCCATATCCACCTTGAGGGCGCGGCGCTTCTCATCCTTCTCGCGCACGAGGCCGGCCTTGTCCCAGCCCTTGAGGCTCACGGATGCGCCCACGGCCACGTCCTCCCAGGCCCAGGCGGGCGCGGGGGCGGCCTCGGCGGGCTCCAGGCCCAGGCCTTCCACGGCCTTGCGGGTCTGCGCCAGCTCCTTGAGGGCCTGCTTGCGGCTGGTCTTCTCTTTCTGGGCCTCGTGCATGAGCGTGCGGGCCTGGGTGCGCAGTTCGTCCAGGAGCTTGCGGCGCTCCTTCTCGAAGCTCTCGGCCAGGGTGCGGCGGCGCTGCTCCAGCTTGAGCCGCTCCCTGGAGAGGTCCTCCAGTTCGCGCTCGCGGGTCAGGGCCAGCTCGTTGAGGCGGTCGAACAGGCGGGCCGAGTCCTCCCCGCCCATGAGCAGGTATTTCTGGGCCTGGTCCAGGATGTCCTCGGCCAGGCCGCACTCCCGGGCCACGTCCAGGGCCACGGACGCGCCCACCTGGTCGTAGGCCAGCACGAACACGGGCTTCTTGGTCTTGGGATCGAAGAGCATGGAGGCCGAACGCACGCCCGGCTTGGTCAGGCCGTAGGCCTTGAGCGCCGGGAAGTGGGTGGCCGCGGCCACGAAGGCCCCTTTCTCCATGAGCTTGTCCACCACGGCCTGGGCCAGCGCCGCGCCCTGGGAGGGGTCGGTGCCCGCGCCGAACTCGTCCAGCAGCACCAGGCTGTCCGCGCCAAGCGCGCCCCAGGCCCGGCTCAGGTGGCTGATCTGGGCCGTGAAGGTGGAAAGATGGTCTTCCAGGCTCTGCTCGTCGCCCATGAACACGTAGACCTTGCTCCAGAACGGCAGGCGGCTGCCCTCGCGCGCGGGCAGGGGCAGGCCGGAGAGGGCCATGAGCGCGCACAGGCCCAGGGTTTTCAGGCAGACCGTCTTGCCGGAGGCGTTGGCGCCGCTGATGATGAGCGCGCGCTGGTCCGGCTTGAGCAGGATGTCCAGGGGCTTGGCCTTGCCCGCCTCGGTGAGGGCCAGCAGGGGGTGGCGCGCGGCGAACAGCTCCACCGAGCCCTCCCCGCCCACCTCGGGCACGCAGCCGTCCATGAGCGACCCCAGGGCGGCCTTGGCCAGGAGCACGTCGGTCTCCACGGCCACGGCGTAGGAGGCGCGCAGGGCGTCCTCTTCGGCGCGGGCCAGCCCGGTGAGGAACTGGAGCACCTTCTGCTCCTCCTCGCGCTCCTCGTTCTTGAGCTCCTGGAGGCGGTTGTTGATCTCCACCAGGAAGAGCGGCTCCACGTAGCAGGTCTCGCCGGTCTGGGAGTAGTCGTGGATGATGCCCTGGATGCGGCCCTTGAAGTTGGACTTGAGCGGCAGGACGTAGCGGTCGGAGGAGATGGTCATGTAGTCGTCCTGCAGGAACAGGGCGAGGCCCTCCTTGGCCACGAAATCCTTCACCTGGGAGGTGCAGCGCTGGTGGATGCGCCTGATCTCCTGCCGGACGGAGAACAGCTCGGGCGAGGCCTCGTCGCGCAGGCCGCCGTCCTTGGCCAGGCAGCGCTTCAGCGCCGGGTGCAGCCGCGCGGGCCAGGGTCTGGCCAGCACGGACTCGGCGAGCAGCGGCCAGCGGGGGCTTGCGGGCTGGCCCTCGAAGCGTTCGCGCAAGGCCTGCACCGCGTCGAGAACCTCGCGCACGGCCCAGAGGCCGTCGGCGTCCAGGGTGCGGTGGGCCTGGGAAAGGTAGTGGAACACGCCTTCAAGCGGCGGGAAGGACTGCAGGCGCAGACCCGTGTCGGCCACGCAGGCCGCGCCCTGGCGCAGGAGCTCCTGCGCGGCGGCCAGCTCGCCGGGGTTGCCCAGCGGCGCCACGTCCAGGCAGGCCCTGGCGCCGGATTCTGAGACAACAAGGCGGGCCAGATGCCCGAGAACCTTGGAAAATTCGAGTTGGGTCAGCGTGCGCTGTTCCATGTGATGGTGCCGCTTGGGCGGATGCGGCCCCGCCCGGGGCGGGCCGATTCCTGATGAAGGTTCATGTCAATTTCACCAATGCTCGCGACGCCATCGACGCCGGCATCGGCATGGTCTTCCAGCATTTCTCGCTCGTACCCTCGTTCT
>JBKICO010000203.1:0-7508 GCA_046567065.1 Acidobacteriota bacterium | reverse complement strand
GCGGCCCCGCCCGGGGCGGGCCGATTCCTGATGAAGGTTCATGCGGCGCGCGGGCCGGAAGGATGCAGCGGAGGCCGATGCGCCCGCGGGAGCGTGATACGGCGGCGATGCGGGGAAATGGTAATAAAACTCGCCAACGGACATGCTCGGCCCTCTGGGACAGGGTTCGGCTCGCTTCGCGGAGGCGAGGCTACGAGCTGAGTCTGGCTTTGACGATTTCGCTTACGGCCTTGCCGTCGATGCGGCCCTTGAAGCGGGCCATGACCGCCTGCATCACCTTGCCCATTTCCTTGGGGCCGGAAGCACCGGTTTCGGCGATGGCGGCGTCAACGGCGGCGGCCGTTTCCTCATGGGTGAGCTGGGTGGGCATGTAGGCCTTGAGGACGGCCAACTCGGCCTCCTCGCGCTCGGCCATGGCCTCGCGGCCGCCCTGGCGGAACTGCTCGATGGACTCCAGGCGCTGCTTGACCTGCCTCCCGATCACCTCGAGGATCTCCTCGTCGGTGAGCGGGCGCAAAAGCTCCACCTGACGGTTCTTGATGGCCGTCTTGAGCATTCTCAAGACGGCCACCCGAACCTCTTCCTTGGCCTTGTAGGCCGAAAGAAAGTCTTTTTCTATCTGTTCTTGCAGATTCATCGTTACATCTGGTTGATCTTGCGCATCTTCTTGAGCAGGCGCTTGCGGGCCGCCGCCTTCTTCTTCTTGCGCATGACGCTGGGCTTCTCGTAATGCTGACGCTTTTTCAGCTCGGAGAGGATGCCGGCCTTCTCGACCTGCTTCTTGAAACGACGCAGGGAGATGTCGAAGTTGTCGGACTCTTCAAGGTAAACACCGGGCAAAGAAATCACCCCCTCTCTCGGTCCGGCCGTTGGCCGGACGCCCATGGAATTTCTCAACGCGTAACCAAGGCCAGATAGCGCGGCTTTGGCAAAGGAGCAAGCACTATTTCCAAACGTGCTCATGAAACGAAACCGCCCGGCATCTCTGCCGGGCGGCTGGAATTCGCGCGTCCTCTCGGGCTGACCGGCTACCGGTTCACGTCAGGATGTCCCACCATCCGGCAGGCTTGCCTGCCGCAGACGTTTACCCGGCTCAAGGCGAGAGGAACAAAGGAGAGGTTCATGCCGCGTTCAAGGGGCGGCATGCCCTTTCACCCCCGAAACTTATTTCACGGAGTCTTTGAGCAGCTTGCCGGGACGGAACTTGACCACCTTGGAAGCGGGGATCTTGATCTCGGCGCCGGTGCGGGGGTTGCGGCCGGTGCGGGCCTGGCGCTCTTCAACCATGAAGGTGCCAAAGCCAGTCAGGGTGAGCTTGCCATCGGCAACCAGGGTGGCCTCAACGGCCTCCAGGAAGGCGTTCAAGGCGCGTTCGGCGTTGGCCTTGGTGATGCCGGCCTTCTCAGCGATTTTGACTACCAGATCAGCCTTCGTCATCGGTCCTCTCCTCCTCGGGTTCTGTTTCGATACGCAGCAGACGTATCGTGACTAGCATGGGCGGTTTTCGGTTTGCAACCGCCAAAACCCGCGCCCTGCGCTGGTTGCGGGGCTTGGCGTTCCGGCGGAAGACTGGTCAGCCTTATAGCAATAGCAAGGCGATGTCCAGGGGGAAGGCCCTGTTTTCCTTACTCCTGCCCAACAATTGCCCCGATCGGGGACGATTCGCCCCCCTCATCGGACATCCTCTACGCCGACGGCGTGCATCAGCCCGGCGATCTGTCCGGGCGACAGCTCCTCGGGGCGGCAGACGGGCGAGAGCCCCTGGGCCTCCAGGTAGGCCCGGGCCGGGTCTCCCAGGCTTTTTCCCAGGATGGAGCCCAACTGTTTGCGCCGCTGGCTGAATATGCGTTTGATGAAGGCCGAGAGCATCTGCGGCCTGTCGGGGCGCTGCTCCACGGGCAGGGGGGTGAAGCCTACCACGGCCGAATCCACCTTGGGCCTGGGGTGGAACACGCCCGGCCCCACCTTGAAGAGCACGTGCGCCTCCACGTGGCTCTGCAGCCACACAGAGAGCCCCCCGTAGTCGCGGGTGCGCGGCACGGCCGCGATGCGCTGGGCGACCTCCCACTGCACCATGAACACGGCCCTGGCGAAGCGTGTGGCCTGGCTGGCCAGGTCCCACATGATGGGCGAGGCCACGTTGTAGGGCAGGTTGCCCACCACGCGGATGCCGGGCAGGCGGTCCAGGCGCTCCCAGTCGAAGCGCAGGGCGTCGGCGTTGACCACTTCGAGCTCCGGCCAGCGGGCCTTGAGGGCCGGGGCCAGGGCCCTGTCCTTTTCCAGGGCCAGCACGCGCGCCGCGCCGCTTTCCAGCAGGTGCTCGGTCAGTGCGCCGCGCCCGGGCCCGATTTCGAGCACGGTGTCCCCCGGGCGGACGCCCAACGCGGCCACGATCTTGCGGGCCACGTTGGGGTCGGCCAGGAAATTCTGCCCCAGGCTCTTCTTGGGCCTTGCGAATCCTTCGTGCTTCACGCCTGGCTCGCCGCGAGGGCCTGGTCGAGGTCTGCGATGATGTCCTTGGCGGATTCCAGGCCCACGGAGATGCGCACCAGGTCCGGGCTGACGCCCGCGTCCGCCTGCTCCTGCGGAGTGAGCTGGGAGTGCGTGGTGCTGGCCGGGTGGATCACCAGGGTCTTGGCGTCGAGGATGTTGGCCAGGTGCGAGCAGAGCTTCACCGACTCGATGAACCTGGCTCCGGCGGCGAGCCCTCCCTTGACCCCGAAGCCGAACACCGCGCCCGGCCCCAGGGGGAAGTAGCGGGCGGCGCGCTCGTGGTCATTGTGGCCGGGCAGGCCCGCGTAGTTCACGAAGCTCACGGCCGGGTGGGCGCTCAAGAACCTGGCCACGGCCAGGGCGTTTTCGCAGTGCGCCCGGGCTCGCAGGGGCAGGGTCTCAACCCCCTGCAGGATCAGGAAGGCGTTGAGCGGCGCCAGGCAGGCCCCGGTGTCGCGCAGCATGCCGCAGCGCGCCTTGAGCGTGAAGGCCATGCACTTGAGCGCGCCCTCCTCCAGCCCGCAGAAGCTCTTGTAGAAGTTCACGCCGTGGTAGGTGGGGTCCGGCTCGGTGAGCTCGGGGTATTTTCCGCCCTGAGCCCAGTCGAAGCCGCCCTTCTCCACGATGGCCCCGCCGATGGAGTTGCCGTGGCCGCCGATGATCTTGGTCAGGGAATAGACGCAGATGTCGGCCCCGAAATCGAAGGGGTTGAAAATGGGCGGCGGGGCCACGGTGTTGTCCACGACCAGGGGCAGGCCGTGCTCGTGGGCCACGGCGGCCAGGGCCTCCAGGTCGTCCACGTTGCAGCGCGGGTTGCCGATGGACTCGGTGTAGACCAGCCGGGTGTTGGCGTCGATGGCCCGGGCCACGGCCGCCGGGTCGGAGGTGTCCACGAAGCGGGCCTCGATGCCGAAGCGCTTCAGGGTGTGGGCGAAAAGCGTCACCGTGCCGCCGTACAGGTTGGAGCCCGTGACGAAGTTCTGCCCCGCCTGGCTGATGGTGGTCACGGCGGCGAAGATGGCGGCCATGCCCGAGGCGAAGCACAGCCCGGCCGACCCGCCGTGCATGGCGGCCAGCCGGTTCTCCAGCACCTCGTTGGTGGGGTTCATGATCCTGGAGTATATGTAGCCGAACTCCTTGAGGCCGAAGAGGTTGGCCGCATGTTCGGTGTCGCGGAAGGTGTAGGACGTGGTCTGGTAGATGGGCACCGCCCTGGAGCGCGTCTGGCAGTCGGGGGACTGCCCGGCGTGCAGGGCCAGGGTTTCGATACCGGGTTTGTCTGCGCTCATGGCTTTTCTCCTTGGAGATTCTGCTCCAGCGTCTACCCGCGCCCAGGGCAAAAGAAAAGAGGGTTGAGCAAAGGGCTGGTAAAAGGCTATCTTCCGACCATAGCCATGAACATCCTCAAAAAAATAATCTCCGCCCTGACGGACAGGAAGCAGCCCATGCCCGAAGAACACCAAGACCACACCTGGTACCTGCCGGAAAAGAGCCGGGAGCAGCTCAGCGTCATCTTCCGGGAGATGCAGGAGCCCGTGAACCTGCACGTCTTCACCCAGAAGGGCGTTGGCGACCTCTACAACGAATTCCTGCTGCATTTCCTGGAGGACGTGGTCCACCTTTCGGACAAGATCACCCTGCACCGCCACGCCCTGGGCGACGAGGCGGCCCAGGCCCACGGCGTCACCTACTCCCCCACCCTGCTGGTGGAGCCCGAGCGCTACCGCCTGCGTTTCGTGGGCGCGCCCATCGGGGAGGAAGGCCGCAGCTTCCTGGAGGCGGTGCTCCTGGCCTCCAGGCGCAACTCCGGCCTCACGGAAGAGTCCAAGGCCAGGCTGGCCAAGTTGGAGGAGCCCCGCAGCGCCAAGGTGTTCGTGACGCCCACCTGCCCCTACTGCCCGGCCCAGGTGGTCAACGCCATGCGCTGCGCCGTGGAGCGCCCGGACCTGGTGGAAGCCTGGTGCGTGGAGACCAGCCAGATTACGGAGCTGGGCGACCGCTACAACGTGGGCAGCGTGCCCCACACGGTCTTCAACGAGAAGCTGGTGGTGCTCGGCCTGGAGCCCGAGGCCCGCTTCGTGGAAGAGCTGATAACCCTCCAGGCCTCGGAGGCGACGGCCCCCGCGCACACCCACGCCCCGGGGGAGACGCTGCGGGTGGACTGCCTTATCCTGGGGGCCGGCCCTGCCGGGCTCACGGCGGGCATCTACGCCGGGCGGGCGGGGCTCTCCGCCCTGATTCTGGAGCGCGGCACGCTGGGCGGGCAGGTTTCGCTCACGCCCGTGGTGGAGAACTACCCGGGTTACGTCAACGTGGCCGGGCTGGCGCTCATCGAGATCATGGCCGCCCAGGCCCGGCAGTACTGCGAGATCATCGCGGAGGAGCCCCAGGAGCTCACGGCCACGCCCGAGGGTTTCAGCGCGCGCACGGCCACACTCAAGATCGAGGCGAAAACCCTGCTCCTGGCCACAGGGGCCACCTGGAAGAAGCTGGGCGTGCCCGGCGAGGAGGAGTTCTTCGGCCACGGCGTGAGCTACTGCGCCACCTGCGACGGCTACCTCTACAAGGGGCGCAAGGTGCTGGTTGTCGGCGGGGGCAACACGGCCCTCACGGACGCGCTGTATCTCAAGAACCTCGCCGTGGACGTGTCCATCGTGCACCGCCGCGACACCTTCCGGGCCGAGAAGCACTTGGTGGATTCCGTGACGCGCGAGGGCGTGCCCGTGCACTTCAACTGCACCGTGGAACGGATTCTTGGCGATTCCAAGGTGCGCGGAGCCAGGCTGCGCTGCGCCGGGTCGGATGCAAGCAAGGACATGGAGGCCGACGGCGTGTTCGTGGCCATCGGCGAGACGCCCAACACGGAAGTCGCCGTGAAGCTGGGCTGTGAACTCACCGAGGCAGGCGACATCAAGGTGGACAGGCAGATGCGCACCAGCGTGCCCAAGGTATACGCCGCCGGCGACGTGACGGGCGGCGTGCGCCAGATCGTCACCGCCGTGGGCCAGGGCGGCACCGCTGCCCTGACCATCTTCGACGACTTGACTAGAACGAAGGGCTGACGGCGGGGGGGGAGCATTCGCCCGGATGGGCTTATTGCTTGTCCCGCACCACGTCCCCGATGAGGATCATGGCCAACAGCCCCCAGCACAGTCCGACCGCCAAAGCGGCGCAGATGCGTTGTGTTATGGTTTCCATGGCAAGCGCTTCTCCCTGACGACACGGTCCCGCGCCCCGGCGGGGCGCGGGAGCTTCGTGAAGCCGGTTACTGGGTGACCGTGGTCTGCTTCCGCCAGGATCTGGTCTGGCCGTTGGGACCGGTCACGGATTTGTCCTTGGTCCAGGTCTTTGTGGAGCTGTCCCAGCTTCCCGTGGCGTCCTTCTCCACGCTCTTGCCGCCCGGGCCGGTGGTGGTGGCGGAGCGGGTGTAGCCGTTGTCCGTTCTGGATCCGGTCACGCGTTTCGTGACGGCCTTGCCGCCTGAACCGGTGACTGTGGTGTTGCGCTCATAGGCCTGCGAGGCCCCCGCGCCCCCCAGAATCAGGGCGGCGGCCACGGCCAAGGACGACAAGGCGGCGAATGCGCGGTGCGAAAGCTTCATCGAGGTCTCCGTCGGGTTGCTGGTGTTTCGGGCAGCCTGGGCGCTCAGCCGAAGCGGCCGCAATGAAACACAGTCCGAATGCCCACCTTCCGGGTTACACCAATTCTGAGCCCTCGTTCAACGGATTTGATCGCAAAGCGAATTGTCAGGGGGTTCGGGGAAAAGTCAGGATTTGGCGATGCCGAGCTTCTTGAGCCTGGAATCGAAGGTGGAGCGGTTGAGGCCCGCGCGCTTGGCGGCCCGGGAGACGTTCCAGTGCGTGTCCTCCAGCAGTTCCAGGGCGTAGGCGCGCTCCAGTTCCTCCCAGGTGCGCCCGGCCAGGGGCGCGGCTGATTCGCCGGGGGCGGGCTCAAACCCGGATGGGGCGCCCGGTGCGCCGCCTGCCGGGCGGAACTGGGCGGGCAGGTCCGCAAGGGCGATCACCGGCCCCTCGGCCACGGTGAGCAGGTACTTCACCAGGTTCTCCATCTCCCGGATGTTGCCCTTCCAGGGCCAGGCCGTAAGCGCCGCCAGGGCCTCTGGCGCGACGCGACGCCCCGCCAGACCCAGGCGCAGGCTGTCACGCTTCAGGAAATACTCCAGCAGCGCGGGCACGTCCTCCGGGCGCTCGCGCAGGGGCGGCAGGTGCAGGGGCAAAACGTTCAAGCGGTAGTAGAGGTCTTCCCGGAAATCCCCGGCGGCCATGGCGGCGGCCAGGTCGCGGTTGGTGGCCGAGACGATGCGCACGTCCACCGTGCGGGCCGTGGCCGCACCCAAGGGCTTGACCTCCCCGCTCTGCAGCACCCGCAGGATCTTGGCCTGCAAGGGGGCTGGCATGTCGCCGATCTCGTCCAGGAACACGGTGCCGCCGTCGGCCGCCTCGAACAGCCCGGCCCGGTCGCGGTCCGCGCCGGTGAACGCGCCCTTGCGGCAGCCGAACAGCTCGCTCTCCAACAGGCCGTCGGGCAGGCAGGAGCAGTTCTGCACCAGGAAGGGCTTGTCGCGCCGCCCGCTGGCCTGGTGGATGGCCTGGGCGAAGAGCTCCTTGCCGGTGCCTGATTCGCCGGTGATGAGCACCGGGAAGTCCGTCCTGGCGTAGGCCGCAGTCTTGGCCAGGGCTTCGCGCACCGCCAGGGAGTCCCCCACGATGGGCGGCAGGGCCCGGTAGCGGTCCAGCGCCAGCTTGAGCCCGTTGCACTCCCTGCTCTTGGACTCGAAGGCCAGGGCCTGGCCCAGGGCCACCGAGCCCACCGCCACCAGGGAGGAGAGCAGCTCCAGGTAGTCCTCGTCCAGGTTGAGCCTGGCCCCGCGCTCCGAAGTGTCGATGAGCTCCACAGCGCCGTAGACCTCCCCGCTGGAGAGGATCAGCGGAAAGCACAGGATCAGGCTGCTCTTCACGGCCAGCTCACGCTCCATCTCGGCGTAGTGGCGCGGG
>JBKICO010000202.1:0-5261 GCA_046567065.1 Acidobacteriota bacterium | reverse complement strand
CGGCGGCTTGGGGTCACGGGGCCTCCAGAGGGAGAGGTTGAGGGGGAGAGGGCCTCCGGCGGCCAGAGGGACTTCGTCCCTCTGGACTCCCATTTAGCTTCGTTTGCGGGGCGGCGGTAACAGCGCACCCTGTATGCAGAGGCTCGGCACCTGAACGCTTTGAAAATACCACCTTCCAGATTCATCTCACCAAGCCCCCGTTATGAGGCCAATCGAGCGAGTAAACCTCTGGGAGCGTGACGGCGCAGACACCTCTGTGCAGGCAGCCGCCCTAGATGTCCCTCACCTTGTCCCCGCCCTGCGACGGGCTGTCTCAGCGGGTGGCCCGCCCTGGGCGGCGTGGGGCGATATTCTTCAAATATATCGGCCCGCGCCGCCCGGGGAGGGCCACCCGCCGGGACTCAAACACTCAATTCTTCCCGCCTTATCCGATGGGATCGCCCTTGGCGAAGCTCGGCTCGTGGATCGGCAGCAGGATGTCCGCCATGTCGCGGCACTCCAGCACGATGTCGTAGGCCTTCTTCAGGTCCACGCAGGTGGAGGGCGGAATGACCTCCATGCCCAGCCCCTTCACTTCCTTGGGCGGGTAGAAATTCTCCATGATGCAGCAGAACCCCGTGATGAGCGCCTTGCCCTTGGCCGTATCCACCAGCACGCTCATGGTGCCCTCGGTGTGGGCCGGGGTGTGGATCATCTTCACGCCCGGCGCGACTTCGGTATCTTCCTTGAGCGCCACGATCTGCCCGTTCTCCTCCACATCCAGGATGAAGTCCTCCTGGTAGCGGTAGTCCAGGGGGTGCGGGTCGTGCACCAGCTCCAGTTCCTTCTCGTGCACGTAGAAGACGGCGTTCTCGAACTTGTAGTCGTTTTCGCAGTGGTCGCGGTGCAGATGGGTGTGGATCACGATGTCGATGTCCGCCGGGGTCAGGTTGAAGCGGCCCAGGGCCTCCTCGATGGTCTCGATCTTGCCGCCGATGAACTCCTCGCGGTCAGGGGAGACGATGGGCTTAAGCTCGCCCGTATCCACCAGGATCTTCTTGTCGCCGCCCAGGATCAACCAGGCGTACAGCGGAATCACGTAGGGCGTGCCCATCTGCTGCTGATAGGTCATGAAGCCTTTCTCGAAACGCTTGCTCCCCACCACGAGGGGGTGGATGGTGTATGTGGCGGACATGGTGTTCTCCCGGGGAATTCGATCTGTGTTCACGGCAGGATAGCCACGGCGCGGACCTGTGGCAAGGCCGGGGCGCGGCCTTGCCGCATGATTGGTTTTCGCAGCCTGTTCAAAAAACACGCTGGCAAGGAGCAAGAAAATGCCAAGCCCGACTCGTATCCAGCATACGTGAGGGTTTGGCCTTTGCGAAGCGACGCAGCCAGCGGGGATTTTTCAACAGGCTGTCACAACAGGCCGAGCTGCTTCTCCTTGCGCAGGGTCTTGGCCACCAGGTGGGAGCGGCTGGCCTCAACCAGGTCGAGCTTCTTGAGGAAACGGCTGGGCTTGAGCATGAGCAGCCTGCCGTAGAGCTCACGCTTTTCGGCGTGACTCAGGTACAGGCGCGTTTTGGCGCGGGTCAGGCCCACGTAGAGCAGACGCTCCTCCTCGCGTTCGTCCACGGGGGCGTCCGCCGGGGAGGGCTTGCCGGAGAGGATGCCAGCGCCCGCATAAGGCAGGATGCCGTCCTCCAGGGCGGGCAGGAAGACCACCTCGAACTCCAACCCCTTGGAGGCGTGCAGGGTCATGATCCGCACCTTTTCGGCCCTGCGGCCCACCAGCTCCAGCTCGCTCTGGGCGTTCACGTAGGAGAGCAGACCCGCCCAGCCCCCGTGCTCCTTGTAGGCCGCGCACAGGGCGCGGAACTCCGGCCCTTGCCAGAACAGGTGGTCGAAGGGCGGCACGTCGCGCAGGTAGAAGGCGATCTCCTTGGGGCCGCTGGCCAGCACGCGGTCCGGGCAGGCCAGGGAGGCCGCGCCCTCGATACCCGCCATGCCCAGGAAGCGCCCGGCCGCGTTGAGGATGGCCGTTACCCTGGGGTCGGCCCAGAAGGCCTCGGCCTCGGGCACGGAGCAGGGCACCCCGAAGCGGGTGAGCACCTTGGCGATGGGCTCCATCAACCCCTTGAAGCGCACCAGGATGGCGATGTCGCCCGGCGAGAGCGCATGCCCCTGGCCCTTGGTCAGGGTGAGCGAAGTGGGGCCGAGCAGCTTGCGGATCTTCTCGCCGATCCAGGAAATCTCGCGCAGGCCCTGGGGCGCGGTGAACTCCATGATCTCGCCCTGCCCGGCCGGGCGGACGGCCTCCAGCCTGGGCGAGTCGGGGAACAGGCCGTGCGCCAGGTCCAGGATGCGCTGGCTGGAGCGGTAGTTCTCCAGCAGGCCCACGGTCTGCAGGTCGCGCCAGAAGCCCTCCAGGGTGCGCCGCACGCCCTGCACCGCGCCCCGGAACCCGTAGATGGACTGGTTGGGGTCGCCGATGGCGAAGAAGCTGCGCGTGGAGCCGTCGGCCAGGGCGCGGATGATGGCCAGTTGCAGGGGGGAGAGGTCCTGCACTTCGTCCACCAGCACGTGCTTGAAATCGTTTCGGTAGATGCCCGCGTCGATCTTCTCCAGCCAGAACTCCAGCAGGTCGGTGTAGTCGGCCAGGTTCCAGGAGGCCTTCTGGCGGGCGTAGCGCGCGGCGTGGTCCTCGGGGGTGGGGTCGGCGGGCTTGGCGGCCTCGGCGGGCTGGCCCGGGGCCTTGGGCCACACGGGCAGAGGGCGGCGCAGCATACGCTCGCGGTCGATGCCGAGCTGCTGCCAGGCCTGCTTGAGCTTGGGGCCGGTGAGCTCCGGGTTCACCTCGGCGTAGAGCCTGCGGGCGGCCTCTTCGCTTAAGAGCACGGGCTTCTCGCCGTAGGCCTCGGTCCAGTATTCGTAGGCCAGGGCGTGCAGGGTGTCGGCGCGCACTCCGGCCTGGCCCTCTTTTTCGCCAAGGCGCTCCCGCAGCTCCTGGGCGGCGCGGCGGGTGAAGGTGAGCACCAGTATCTCGCCGGGCTCGGCCCCGCCGTCGATCAGGTGGCGTATGCGGGCCATGAGCGTGTGCGTCTTGCCCGTGCCCGGCCCGGCCAGCACCAGCATCCGGCGGGAGGGGCTGGTGGCGGCGTAGCGCTGGTGCTCGTTGAGGGAGTTGGTCGGCGTTTCGGGAGCGGGTGCGGCGGGTACGGCGGGCTGCGCCGGATCGGCGGGGGAGGCTGATGGTCTCGCGGCGGCCGCCACCCCCGGCGGGCTGACCAGGGCCGTGCCGCGCACCATGCGGGTGAGCTCCTCCGGGCTGAAGACGCGGATGCGCCCGTACTGGCCGTCGAAGCCGGGCTGGCGGAACACCTTGCCCTGGCGCATGCGCGAGATGGCCTCGGCCAGCACGGGGGAATCCTTGGCCAGGTCCTCCCGGGGGACGTCGGAGAGGATGTGCATCTCCGGCCCCAGGCGGGAGAGCAGCTTGGCCATGTGCTTTTTGACCTTGCCCGTGCCCGGGCCGACGCCGTCGATCTCCCCAAGTATTTCGCCCAGCGGGATAAGGGAGACGAACCCGGGTTGCCCGGGCGGGTTCAGGGGCTGCTCGCGGTCGGCCAGCTCCATCACGCGGTGCAGCACGCCAATGGTCAGGGGCTTGCCGCACACGGGGCAGAGCCCGCCCTTGGCGCGGGTCTCGTGGGGGTCCATGACCACGCCGCAGTCCGCGTGGCCGTCCATGTGGTACTTGCCCTCTTCGGGGAAGAACTCCACCGTGCCCAGGAAGTCGTGCCCCACGCCCTCGCCGCGCAAGGCGCGGTAGATGCCCTCGTAGGAGACCTCGCCCGAGAACAGGTTGGCCTCGCGCCCCAGCTTTTCGCCGGAGTGGGCGTCGGAGTTGGAGATCAGGCGGAAGCGGTCCAGCCCGGAGAGCAGGCGGTTCATGTCCGGGTCGGAGGAGAGCCCCGTCTCCAGGGCGAAGATGTGCTGGGAGTAGGCGCCGTAGCACTCCTCCACGCTGTCGAACCCTGATTTGGAGCCGAACAGCGAGAACCACGGCGTCCAGATGTGGGCGGGCACCAGGAAGGCCAGCGGGTCCGTCTCCAGGACCATCTCCAGCAGGTGGCGGCTGTCCAGGCCCAGGATGGGCCGCCCGTCGGAGGCCAGGTTGCCCACGCGCTCCAGCTTGGCGTTGAGCCTGCGGGCCGCGTCGAAGGTGGGCACGTAGACCAGGTTGTGCACCTTGCGGACCTTTCCGCCGCGCTTGTAGATGGAGCTTATTTCGGCCGAGAGCAGGAAGCGGGTGCGCCCCGGCAGGTGTGAGCCGTCCAGCCAGGGGATTTCGGCCTCCAGGCCGGAGTTGTCCTTGAGGTGGAGGAGGCCGTCCCCGCCGGGCGCGAGCTGCTCTTCAAGCTCGGCCAGCCAGCCCGGGTGGGTGAAGTCCCCGGTGGCGACCACGTCCAGGCCTTTGGCCCGAGCCCAGGCGGCGAGGTGGCGGGGCGTCAGCCCTTTGCTGGTCGCCCTGGAAAACCTGGAATGGACGTGGAGGTCGGCCCGATACTGATCCATCTCGCCCCGTGGGGCGGCTGTGGCGGCGGCCCCGGTCTGTGGCGGCGCGGATGAGGAGCGCCCGCCATGGTTTTCCGGGGGAGTCTAACGGGTTCAGGCGTGGGGGGCAATACCCGCCGCGAAACGTTGGAAGTCCCTCAAGGCCTGGGACTGGGCCTCCAGGCGCAGGCCGTCGTAGTCGCGGCAGCGCCCGAGCAGGGTGGAGGTGACGTCGTGGTCCAGGGCGCCCTCCGCGCCGGACTGGCCGATGATGGAGGTTATCTGGCCCAGGTCCATGCCCCGGCGGTAGGGCCTGTCCTCGGCGAGGGCGGTGAAGATGTCGGCCACGGCCAGCACGCGCGAGGCCAGGTCGATCTGCGAAGCGCCGATGCTCCCCGGATAGCCCTTGCCGTCGAGGCGTTCGTGGTGCTGGCCCACCCAACGGGCCACGTCCGAGAGCCCGGGCACGCCCGAGAGGGCGTTGCAGCCGTGTTCGGCGTGCAGGCGCATGGTGGCCATTTCGCCGGAGTCCAGCGCGCCGGGCTTGAGGATGATCTCGGCGGGCACGGCGAGCTTGCCCAGGTCGTGCAGTTGGCCGGCGACTTCGAGCTGCTCCAGGTCATCCTGGGTCATGCCCAGCTCCTGCCCGAGGGCCACGGTGATGGCCGTGACCCCGCGCGAGTGCGTGGCGGTGAAGCGGCAGCGGAAGTCGATGATCTGGCTGA
>JBKICO010000201.1:0-3050 GCA_046567065.1 Acidobacteriota bacterium | reverse complement strand
GAGCCCCTTGGATGCCGCGTACTCCAGCCCCTCCAGGCCCGCCTGGAACTGCTTGTCCAGGTAGTTGTACTGGATCTGGCAGAACTGCCAGGGGTAGGCGTCCACGATGCGCGCGAAATCCTCGCCCAGGCCGTGGAAGGAGAACCCGACGTTGACGATGCGCCCGTCGCGCTTGGCCTGGTCCAGGAATTCGCACACGCCCAGGGCCTTGATGGCATCCCAGGAGGCGCCCTCCAGGGCGTGCACCAGGTAGTAGTCGATGCGGTCCGTGCCCAGTTTCTCCAATTGGGCGTTCAGGTAGCGGTCCATGTCTTCCCGGGTGTTGATGAGCCAGGTGGGCAGTTTGGTGGCGATCTTGACCTTGTCCCGGTAGCCGTCCTTCAGGGCCTTGCCCAGCAGGGGTTCGCTCTCCCCGCCGTGGTAGGGCCAGGCCGTATCCATGTAGTTGACGCCCCGGTCGATGGCGCCCCTGATCTGGGCGATGGCGCGGGGTTCGTCGATCTTGCCGTCGGCCATGGGCAGGCGCATGCAGCCGAAGCCGAGAATGGAGAGTTCGTCCCCTGTCTTGGGCATTTTCCT
The DNA here is from genome assembly GCA_046567065.1 of Acidobacteriota bacterium. Taxonomy (GTDB): domain Bacteria; phylum Desulfobacterota; class Desulfovibrionia; order Desulfovibrionales; family Desulfovibrionaceae; genus Fundidesulfovibrio. Next base: position 2,471 of record JBKICO010000201.1, on the reverse strand, counting down.
GTAGAGCATCGAAAATCTCCTTGTCCTTCCGGACTCGCTTTTCGTTGGATGATCCGGCCGCCCTTGCGCGGCGGTTCACTCAATACGCGCCGCCCCGCCAGGGGTGAACGCCCATTCCTGCCCGATTCTTGCCCGATCCTGCCGCTGCTGGAACGAACGCGCAGGACGCGGGGACTCTGGAGGAAGAGGCAGGGCCGGGCGGGACGTCCGAGCGGGAGGCAGTCACGTTGCCCGGGCTGCGCCTGCCGGGCCACCGGTAAAGCCGCCGCGCAGGGGGGAGGCAGCGGCGCCGCCGCCCCCACCGACACTACGCGCCAGCAAGACCGGGGACAGAGGGCCACCAGCCCGCCGGGGTTAAAGCTGTGCCTGTACGACTGCAAGCCGGGGAACCGGGGCATTTCAGCGCGCGCACGCCAGCCTGCACAGCTCCGCGCGCAAGCGTGGGGACCGTGACCTAGCGCTCGGCCATGCTGCGCAGGCTCTTGATGTCGCGCAGGGGGGGCGCGCCGAACATGCGGCTGTATTCGCGGTTGAACTGGGAGTGGCTCTCGTAGCCCACCTGGAAGGCCGCGCTGGAGGCGTCCATGCGGTCCGTGAGCATCATCCGCCGGGCCTCATGCAGCCGCAGCCACTTCTGGAACTGCAGCGGGCTCATGGCGGTCAGCGCACGGAAATGACGGTGGAAGGTCGACGGGCTCATGCTGGCCTGGGCCGCCAGGTCCTCCACGCGCAGGTGCCGGGCGTAGTTGTCCCGGAGCCAGTCGATGGCCTGGGCGATCTGGTGGCTCTGGGTCCCGGCGGCGGCGATCTGTCTCAGGCGCGGCCCCTGGTCGCCCACCAGCAGGCGGTAGAGGATCTCCTTCTGGATGATCGGGGCCATGATGGGGATGGCCTCGGGCTCAGCCAGCAGGTCCAGCAGACGGTTGATGGCCCCGAGCAGGGGCGCGTTCACCACGCCCACGGCCATGCCCCGGCCCGCAGGCTGCGCGCGGGGGGCGGGCAGGCCGCTGTCCACCATCATCTGGGTGATGGCGCGCTGGTCCAGCCGGAGCACCAGGCCCAGGTAGGGCTTCTCCCTGCTGGCCTGGGTCACCTGGGCCACCACCGGCAGGTTCACCGAGGTGATGAGGAAATGCTGCGCGTCGTAGGTGTAGAGCTCCTTGCCGAGCAGCACCCGCTTGGAGCCCTGGGCGATCAGGCAGAGGCTGGGCTCGTGCATGTAGCCGGTCTGCTCGGTGGGGCTCTCCCGCCGGACCAGGGTCAGTGCCGGGATGGGCGTATCCACCCGCTCCGCCTGCGCGGTCCATCGGGCAATCCCTTCGGCCAGCGCCTCGGACGCGGCGCTGAGCTCGCCGGATTCGTTCTCTGGATTAAACTTTTGATTAAACATGGGAATGCCTCCCGGGGCCGGATACGATCATACTATCCATTCCAACCCGGCATGCAACACGCCAGCCCCCCGCGAGGGAGGATCAGGCAAAAATCAGGCAGGATCGTTCAACCGGGCACCTTGGGCGTTATTTCCCCCTGGCCACGCAGCGGTCCGTCACGGTGTTGTCCAGGATGCGCTCGTGCAGCTCGCGCGCGGGCTGGCGCAGCGCCTTCTCGTAGAAGGCCCGGTACTGCTCGAGGAAGGCCCGGTCCAGCCCGCCTGAGGGGTTGGCCCTGCCGAAGGTGAGCATGTACTTGCGCCCGCCCAGGCTCACCGCCCCGGAGCAGTACGAGGCGATGGCGTCGGGATGGAACGGCGCGAGGAAGGCGTACCAGGCGGCTTGATCGTCGAAGTCCACGATCACGCGCTCGACATCGTGGCGCAGCAGGATCTCCGCCGCATCGTCAGGGGGTGCCAGGGCCAGGGGCCTGCCGTCGCGCCCGAAAAAGGTGGTCACCTGATCCACCACCCGCTCCCCGGTGTAGGGCGAACAGGGCGAGAAGGGCGTCAGCGGCAGGACCTTGCGCCCGGACCCGGCCAGGGCCGCGATCTTGTCGCAGGTGGGCAGCTCCGGGTAATACCCGGCGTACACGTTGTGGTAGGATTTGAGGCCCTTGAGGAACTCGAGCCGCTCGCGCACGTCGTCCGCCAGGTTGTGCGGCAGCCCGTGCAGGGCCACGCCCAGGGCAAGGGCCGCGCCCGCCGCGCCAATGCCCTTGCTTAGGCCCGCGCGCTCGCCGGGAATGGCCCGGGAAGCCAGATGCAGGCCCACGGCGTGGAGCGCCGCAGCGAACACCATGCCGAACAGGAAGGTGCTGTGCGCCATGATGGCCCGCGAGGTGAGCACCGCGCACAGGCCCACCTGGGTGAGCAGCAGCACCGCCGCGCCCCAGGCCGGGGCGGCCTCGCGCCGCAGCCGGGGAAGCATGGCCCCGGCCGCCAGGCCGGGCGCGGCCACGGCCCAGAGCCAGGGGGAGTAGGCGTTCTGCCGGGCGATATCCTGGAGCAGGAGCTGGCCCAGATTCCCGGCGTAGGCGGA
>JBKICO010000200.1:0-2906 GCA_046567065.1 Acidobacteriota bacterium | reverse complement strand
CACCCAGTTGGCGGCCGCGCCGGAGTTGCCCACCACCAGGTTGGTCACGCCCAGGAACTGCACGCCCGTGGTGCCCTGGCCGTAGAGGTTCACCAGGTTGTTGCCGCTGCCCAGGTCCACCTTGCCCACCAGGTTGGCCCCTGTGTCCAGGGTGAGCACGTTGTTGGCCGTCCCCCCGATCCAGCCGCCTGCGCCGTCGGGCCGCCCGGCCCGGATGGCGTAGCCAGCGCCCCCGCCGGAGTTGTCCACCCCGCTCACGGTGCCAGTGACGTAGACGTACATGGCCCCGGAGGAGCCGATGGCCACGGCCAGGCCGTTGGCGCTGGCCCATACGCCGCCTGAGATATACAGGGGCCTGCCCCCGCCGCCGTTCAGGCTGCCGCCGCTGAAGATGCCCACGGCGGTGTGCCCCGCCGCTTCGGCCACGACCCTGCCCGCCATGCCGCCGGAAACGGTCAGCCCCCCGGCTCCGTACATGCCGTAGGCGTTGTTCCCGCCCGCCTGGGCGTGGACGATGCCCGTGCTGGCCACGGAGCCGATGCTCACGGCGTCGCCCGTGGCCGCGAGGCCATACGCTCCGGAGCCCGTGGCGGTCTGCGCGGTGACTGTTCCGCTGAGCGATCCCAGGATCTGCAGGTCGTCGGCGGCGCGCATCCCGTAGGCTGATCCGCTCGCGGAGGTGGCGGTGACCGAACCGGCCATGTTCCCGGTGATCCTCAGGTTGTCGCCGGTGGAGGTCATGCCCACGGCGGTGCCTGCCCCGGCCTGCGCGGTGATGGCGGTGTTGGCCGAGACCGTGCTGAGCACGAGTTCGCTTCCGCCCTGGGCGCCCACTCCGGTGCTGTTTCCGGCCCCCGAGGCGCTGGAGGAGAAATTGATGGCGCTCACCCCCCCGAAGGAGAGGCGTTCGTCCATGGTGATCACTGCCGAGGAGCCCGGCGGCGAAACAATCGTCACCGCCCCTCCGGAATTGTTCGAGAAGGTCACGGGGCTGTCGAACGTGGGCAGGGCCGTGAGCAGGGTGACCGTGGAGCCGGGGATGTTGAACTGGATCGTGTTGGAGCCGTCCCCGGCGGCGTTGAGGTCAAGTACGGCCTGGCGCAGGGAGCCCGGGCCGGAGTCGTTGCTGTTGGTCACCGTGAAGGTGCCCGCGAGGCACAGCGCCGGATTCAGGGCCGGACTCAGGCCCGTGCCCAGGGCCAGGGCCGCCAGCAGCGTGAGCACCCCCCGCCAGCGGAACGGGCGGCTTGATCGCCCGGCCCGGGGTCCGGCGGGGATGGAGGTGTGCGGGATTGGCGGGGTGTCGGCGGTGCCTGGATCGTGAAGACGGCGAACGGCTGGCTGATACGGCATTGAATACCTCATCGATACATAGGGTCACTCTATTCTATGCAGATTGTTCCTAAGAAGGACAAGCCGTTTCTCTCAACCTTACAAGATGGAAAAGCCCCCGCGCCTGTGGGGCGCGGGGGCTTTTCGAATATCAGGCCGCCTGGGCGCTGGGCGTCAGCTCGCCAGCGAGCGGATGGCGCTCTCCAGCTGGCCCGCGAGGCGCGCCAAAGCGTCCACGCCGCTTGAGGCTCCGCCCATCTCCTGGGAGGTCTCCTGGCTGACGCGGCGCACGTCGTCCACGGCGCGGGCGATCTCGTCGCTGGCCGCGGACTGCTGCTCGGCCGCGGCGGCGATGCCGCGCACCTGGTCCGAGGTGGCCTCGGCCAGGCCAACGATGCCCTTGAGTGCCTCGCCGGATTCGCGGGCCAGGCGGGTGGCGCGCTGCACGGCCTCGGCGGCCTGGTCCGTCCCGGCGATGCTCTGGCCCACTCCGGTGCGGATGGCCCCCGTGACCTCACCCACCTCGTGGGTGGCGGTCATGGTCTTCTCTGCCAGCTTGCGCACCTCGTCGGCCACCACGGCGAAGCCTCGCCCCGCGTCACCGGCGCGGGCCGCCTCGATGGCGGCGTTCAGGGCCAGGAGGTTGGTCTGGTCAGCGATGTCGGAGATCACGCCCATGATGCGCCCGATGGCCTCGGCGCGCTCGGAGAGGCCGTCCATGCTGTGCTTGAGGCTGGCGGTGAGTTCGTCCACCTGGAGGATGGCCTCCACGGCCTTGCCCACCACCTGCTCGCCTTCACGGGCCTTGGCCTGGGCCTCGCCCGCGCTCTGGGCCGCGGTGCCCGCGTTGCGGGCGACTTCCAGCACGGTGGCGTTCATCTGCTCCATGGAGGCGGCGGTCTCCTCGGCGCGTTCGCTCTGCACCCGCGCGCCCCGGCTGGCGGCGTCCACCTGGGATGTCAGGGCCCGGCAGGTGGCGGCCAGCTCCCGCGAGATGGCCTCCACCACGGACACGGTCTCCATGATGGCCTGGCTCTGGCGGGTGATGTGGTCTTCCTTGTTCCTGATCTCGGTGTAGTCCAGATACATGCACAACCCGCCGCTGACCTTGCCGTCAAGGTCGTGCAGGGGGGAGAGGGCCGCCTGGATGAAACGGGTGTTGCCCTTGATGTTCTTGAACTCGACTTCGCGCACCACGCCCTGGTTGTTCTCCATTATGTCAACTATCAGGGCCTTGCGGGTGCGGTCGCCGTAGAAGAACTCCGAGAAGAACTTGCCGGTGTAGTCCGAGGGTTTGCCTTCCTGCTCCAGCATCTCCAGGGCGCGCTCGTTGCACATCACCAGGTTGCCCTTGATGTCCACCAGGGCGTAGGGCACCAGCACCGCCTCGGTGAAGCCGCGCCAGTTGCCCAGCGTCAGCTTGAGCTGCCCGACGAGGTTGTTCAGGGAGGCTTCGAGCGCGTCCAGCTCCGCCACGCACGGGGCCGGGAGCTTGGCCCCGAAATCGCCGCCGGCGACCTTGGCCATGGCCTGGTTGATCTCGCTCAGGTTGTCCTGGACGCCGCCGAAGAGCA
>JBKICO010000199.1:2631-4837 GCA_046567065.1 Acidobacteriota bacterium | reverse complement strand
AGGCCCTCCCCCCGGCGGGCGCAGGGCGAAGCCCTGCCGGGTATGGCCGGAGCCCATCACACACATCAATCAAGGAGGACGCCATGCCGCCTATTGTCGATCCGAAGAAGTGCAACGGCTGCGAAGGCCGCGAGGAATCTTTCTGCGAGGAGGCCTGCCCGGGCGACCTGATGTACGTGGGCGCGGACGGAAAATCGCACTGCCACGCCAGCCGCGACTGCTGGGACTGCATGTCCTGCGTGAAGATGTGCCCGCGCAACGCCATCGAAACGCGCATCCCCTACCAACTGGGCTACCACAAGGCGACGCTGAGGCCCATCATGGGCAAGAACAGCATCACCTGGAAATGCACGGACATCCACGGCCAGACCGTGACCTACAAGTACCGCAACCGCCTCGACATCGAAGAATAAAGGCCCAAGGGGCCGCCTTCGGGCGGCCCCTTAGGCTGCTGACAATGTCGGCTTTGGGACTTTGCCGGCAGCCCTCCGCATAGCGGAGCCTGGAGCAGGGCGGCTTCGCCGCCCGTCAGCGGCTCTCGAAACCCCGTTTTCAGGGTTTTGCATCTGGCTGAAGCGCCGCCTTCGGGCGGCCCCTTGACCTGCTTCGAGGGGGCGCTATGCTTGAGGCATGGCCCCCGGCACATCACATATGGACTGGCACCTGATCAAAGGCGGCTTCTTCGACGGCCTGGAGCGCGAGTTCGAGGCCTTCAGGGCCTTGGCCTCCACGCGGCGCGTGAAGAAGAACGACATCATCTTCTTCGAGAACGACCGCTGCACCCGCTGCTACTACCTTGACCACGGCTCGGTGAAGATCTTCCGCATCTCCCTGCACGGCAAGGAGCCCACCTTCTTCATCCGCTCCCCGGGCGAGATGTTCGGCCTGGCCGAGATCGTGGGCGGGGAGACGCGCAAGTGCTCGGCCCAGGCCATCTCGGACGGCGTGATACTCGAGGTGGGCCGCACGGAGTTCCTGGATCTCATGCTCGAGCACCCGTTGCTGGCCCGGCGCGCCATCGAGGTGCTGGGGCGGCGCATCCGCTACCTCACGGGCCAGCTCGAGAACCTGATGACCTGCGGCGTGGCCACCCGGCTGCTCAAGCTGCTGGTCTGCCTCTCCCACGACGAGATCGCCCAGGCCAAGGGCGGCCCCGTGGAGGTGCCCGCCAGGCTCACCCAGGGGCAGATGGCCTCCATGACCGGCTCCTGCCAGCAGACCGTCAGCGAGACGCTCACCTCCTTCGAGGAACGCGGGCTCATCAGGGTCACGCGCCGCAGCATCACCCTGTTGGACCCCTCCGCCATTCTGGACGAGCTCTCCCGCATGGAGAATTGAGCTCCGCAAGCCTCTTCCCGTCATCCCCCGCGCCAAATCCGAGACTTTTGCTTGCGCCCAGCCGCCGCGATGCTAGAAACAGGATAAGTATCAGGTCATCGTTCAAACGAATGGGGGAAACGCCTATGAGCCAGAAGATGAGGGTGCTGTTCCTGTGCACCGGCAACTCCTGCCGGAGCCAGATGGCGGAAGGGTTCGCGCGGGCCTTGCGCTCCGGGGAGATCGAGCCCTGGTCCGCCGGGATCATGAGGCACGGGATGAACCCCAGGGCCGTCAAGGCCATGGCCGAGGCCGGGGTGGACATTTCGGGTCAGGCCTCCAAGACCGTGGACGAGCTGCCCGTGAAGGAGTTCGACTTCGTGGTCACCCTGTGCGACCACGCCAAGGAGCACTGCCCCATCCTGCCGGGTGCGGGCAGGATCATGCACGCCCAGTTCGACGACCCGCCCACCCTGGCCGCCGGGGCCTCCAGCGAAGAGGAGGTCATGGGCCACTACCGCCGCGTACGCGACGAAATCAAGGAGTTCATCCTGAACTTCCCGCCCGCAGGATGACTTGGGCACGGCCAACCATTTGAGAAGCCCCCGCTGCGATCGCCCCGGGGGCTTTTTCATTTGGGCATGTGACCCGGCAGCCCGCTCCGGCCAGGGGGATGGGCGAAACGCCCAGGCGCGGACTACCTTCGGAGCATCGGGGGAGGACCGGCAGAAACGGACGAGCGCCTGCGGAGGCGGGCAGGGCGGGAGTGAGCGGGGAAGCGCCGACAGGCCGCGCCGCTATCCATCCGTCCGGCCAGGTGGCCGGGAAAGCCTTGGCGCAGCGTCTTGCCCTGGGCCTGCAACTCCCGTAACAGCCCGGGAATGAGGCT
>JBKICO010000199.1:0-2621 GCA_046567065.1 Acidobacteriota bacterium | reverse complement strand
TTTTCCGGTCATGAGCGCGCGCCCCTGCGCATCGCCGCCCTGGGCGGCCCTCGCCTGCGCGCTGCTGAGCGCCCTGTTGTGCTGCGGCTGCGTGGGAGGGGAGGCCCCCCCCAGAGCCGCCCGAGGCGTGTTGGACCTCTCGGGCCGGGGGCTGGTTGACGGCGAACCGGCCCGCCTGGACGGCGAGTGGGAATTCTACTGGAATCAACTGCTCACGCCGGGCGACTTCCGCAACCCGCCATCAGGCGCCGCCGCCCCCGTGCTCACGGGCTACCTTGATCTGCCCTCGGCCTGGAGTTCGTTCGTACTGGATGGCAAACCCCTGCCCTCGCCGGGCTTCGCCACGCTTCGCCTGCGGGTCCTGCCCGGCGCGGCGGGGAGGGAGCTGGCCGTGCGCCTGATGTCGGTCAATTCGGCGTTCTCCCTGTGGGTCAACGGCCGCCTGTGCGCGCAAAGCGGCGTGGTGGGCCGCTCGGCCGAGGCGGAAGTGGCCAACCCCTCCGTGCTCCTGGCGCCCCTTCCGGCGGAGGGCGGGCCGTTGGAGCTTGTACTGCAGGTATCCAACCACAGCTACCGCGAGGCCGGGGTGCTGGCTCCCGTCAGGATCGGGCCGCGCGCGGCCATGGAGGCGGAGCAGACCAGGCAGTGGTGCGTGGCCCTGTTCTTCGTGGGCAGCCTGCTGGTGATGGGCGTTTATCACCTGGCGCTTTACTGGTTCCGCCGCTCCAACCGCTCGCCCCTGTACTTCGGCTGTTACTGCCTGGACTGGATGGTCAACTACGCCCAGTCCGACTCCAGCGGCTGGGTGGCCCGCCTGTTCCTGCCGGGTGCCTCCGCCACGTTGATGGACAGAATCTCCGTGATCGGCTTCATCATCTCGGTGCCCATCGGCTTCACCTTCTTCCGCACCCTGTACCCGCGGGAATTCCCGCGCCTGCCGCAACTGGCCAGCATCGCCCTGGCGGCCGTGTTCGCCCTGGGCACCGCCGTGCTGCCCATGATGGCCGCAAGCGCCGTCCTGCCGGTGTATTACTACGTGTCCATCGGGCTGATCCTCTATTGCCTCGGCAGGCTGTTCGCGGCCTGGCGCAGGGGGCGGGAGGGCGCGGCGTTCATTCTGGGGGGCTTTGTGGTGCTGGGTGCCGTGGGCATCAACGACATGCTCACGGACATGGGGCTCATCCACAGCGTCTACCTGATACCGGTGGGGATGTTCGTGTTCATCCTTTTCCAGGCGTTCGCCCTGTCCCTGCGGTTCTCGCGGGCCTTTGCCTCGGTGGAGAAACTCTCGGTGGAGCTGGAGCGCAAGAACGCCGCCGTGGAGCGGGAGATGGCCGAGCGCACCCGCCTGGAGCGGCGCATTGTGGACATCAGCGAGGAGGAGCGGCGGCGCATGAGCCATGACCTGCACGACGGCCTCTGCCAGCAGCTCACCGGGGCCAGGCTGCGCTGCGAGGTGCTCACGCGCAAGACCCCGGAGGGCGACGCCGCCATCCCGGAACTCAGGCAGTTGGCCGGACTGCTTGAAGAATCCGTGAACCAGGCCTACGATCTCTCCAGCGGGCTGTGGCCCGTGGAGCACGGCCCGGGGTGCTCCGGCCCCTCCCTGGAGGAGCTGGTGCGCCGCACGGCCGCCTCCAGCGGCATCGCCATCGAGTTCAGCCAGCGGCGCGGCTGCGAAGGCGCCTGCCGCAACGGGCTGGTCACCCAGCTCTACCGCATCGGGCAAGAGGCCATGGCCAACGCCGTGAAGCACGCCCGTCCCGGGCGCATCCAGGTCGATTTCACCTGCCGCGAGGGCGGCAGCGTGACCCTGGCCGTGCGCGACGACGGCATCGGCAGGCAGGCGGCAGTACGCGGCCAGGGCGGGCTGGGCATGGGCATCATGGCCCACCGTGCCCGCATCATCGGGGCGGAACTGACCGTGGAGGACGCCCCCGGCGGGGGTACGCTGGTCCGCTGCACGGCTCCGTGCAGGGCGGCCGAAGCCGGGGCCGGGGGATGAACGGAGCGCGGGACGCGCGCAAGAGGGAGCGCTGAAGTGGAGATGAATGCGGCCATGCGGGTCTTCCTGGTGGACGACCACCCCGCCGTGCGCCAGGGCCTGGCCCTGCTGCTGGGGCAGGCGCGGCATACGGTCTGCGGCGAGGCGGACGGACGCGCCGGGTATCTGGAGCGCATCGGGGCGTCCGGGGCGCAGGTCGCCCTGGTGGACCTCTCCCTGGGCGAGGAGAGCGGGCTGGCCCTGCTGGATGACCTGCGGCGGCGCGGCATCCCGGCTCTGATCTATTCCATGCACGAGGACGCGGAGACCATCGAGCGGGCCTTCGCGGCGGGGGCGGGCGGCTACGTCACCAAGCGCGAGGTGTCGGCCGTGCTGCTGGACGCCCTGGCCGAAGTGGCGGCCGGGCGGCGCTATGTGAGCCCCCGCGCGGGCAGGAGCCTGGTGGACCGGGTCGCCCCCGGCGGGGACGTCCGGGGTGCGGCCCAAAGCGCGGATGGACTTTCGGAGCGCGAGGGCCAGATCCTCGAACTGCTGGGCAGGGGCGAATCCACCCCCGACATCGCGGCCGCGCTCTCCATCAGCGCCCGCACAGTGGAGTCCTACTGTGCGCGCATCA
>JBKICO010000198.1:0-2926 GCA_046567065.1 Acidobacteriota bacterium | reverse complement strand
CGGGCGGGGGAGGTGAAACCCTCCCCCGCCGGTAGTGCGCGGGCGGACAGAAGCGGTCAGGGCATCAGCGGAGCCAGCTCCAGCCCGGTGCGAAGGTCGAGCCCGAGCATGAGGTTGGCGCAGGCCAGGGCCTGGCCCGATGCGCCCCTGCAGAGGTTGTCGATGGCGCTGCACACGATGAGGCGGTTGGTCCTGGGGTCGTGCACCAGGCCGATGTCGCAGAACATGGTGCCGCGCACGTGGCGGGTTTCGGGCAGGCTGCCCTGGGGCAGCACGCGCACCCAGGGGTGGGAGGCGTAGTGCTTCTCGTAGAGGGCCTGCACCTGCTCCGCCGTGATCTGGCCCTTGGGCTTGGCGTAAATGGTGGAGTGGATGCCCCGGTTGATGGGCAGCAGGTGCGGATTGAAGGAGACGACCATCTCCTCCCCGGCCACGGCGCCCAGCTCCTGCTCGATCTCGGGGGTGTGGCGGTGCTTGCCCAGGTTGTAGGCCCGGAAGGTGTCCGAGACCTCGCAGAACAGCGTGCCCACGGCGGCCTTTCGCCCGGCCCCGGAGGTGCCGGACTTGGAGTCGCAGACGATGTCCTGCGGGGAGATGATACCCGCCTCCAGCGCGGGCCACAGGCCCAGGATCACCGAGGTGGGGTAGCAGCCGGGGTTGGCCACCAGCCGGGCCTTGGCGATCCGGTCGGCGTAGCGCTCGGGCAGGCCGTAGACGGCGTCCTCGATGAGCCCGGGGTGGCGGTGCTCCAGGGCGTACCACTTGGCGTAGACGGCCGGGTCGCGCAGCCGGAAGTCCGCCGAGAGGTCCACCACGCGCAGCCCCGCCTCCAGCAGCTTGGCCGCCGTGTCCATGGCCGCGCCGTGGGGCACCGCCAGGAAGGCCAGCTCGCAGGCCTTGGCCAGGTCCACCGGGTCGGGCTCGGTGATGGTCAGCCCGTCCAGGCGCGTGCCGCGCACGAAGGGGTAGATCTGGGACAGGCTTTTGCCCGCCTCCGCGCGGGATGTTGCCCGTGTGAGCTCCAATCCGGGGTGCATGGCCAGCAGCCTGGCCAGCTCCATGCCCGTATAGCCGGTGACGCCGACCAGGCCGACAGGTATCCGAGTCATATCCTTCCTCCTCGCGGCGCTTGGCCGGCCGCGCTCAAGGTCAGTGTGCGGCCCCCGGCCTCCGCGCGCCCCCCGCACCTGGGCGCGTCACCGGGGAAACATTTCATCTTCCCTGAACGGGGCGTCCAGGCTCTTAGATATCCGACGCGGGTGAGCGGGAAACAAACAGGCGCGCCCCCGCCATTGCTGACGGCGCCGCGCATCGTGGCGTCCGGGCGGGGCGGGCCGTGCGGCCCTGCCCTACCCGGCTTTTCGCACGTAGAGCATCTTCAGGTGGCCGAGCATCTGCGTGAGCTGGCTCGACTCCTCGGGGCTCAGGTTGCCCCGGGTCTTCTCTTCGAGCATGGAGAGCGTGTCGATGGTGTGCTTGGCCAGAGGCTTGTTCAGGCTGCTGCCGCCCGTCTCCGGGTCGGGCATTTCGCCCAGGTGCACCATGGCCGCCGAGGCCATGGAATAGGCGAAGGTGATGAAATCCACCTGAGGCAGGCAGATGCCCTCGTAATCGGCATGGCCGTCGGGGCAGTCAGAGCACTTGTTGTCCTGAGTCATGGGGTATGCTCCTTACACGTAAGCACTATCAGAGCGCGGGGCCCTGGGCCAGGGCTTGGGAATAGGCGGCCATGGCCTGCTCCAGCGGGTCCGTGCAGCCCACGTATCCGCCAGCGGCGGTGAACGCGGCGCGCAGGGCCGCAAGGCCCGCCAGCACGTCGCCGAAATCCACGTAGCCCATGTGCCCCAGGCGCACCACCTGGTTCTTCATGTGCCCCTGGCCCCCGGCCAGCACCACGCCGAAATCGGCCGAGGCGGCCTTGAGCACGGCGGAACTCTCAACGCCGAGCGGCATTTTGATGGCGGTCAGGCCCCAGGTGAAGTCCGTCTTGGCGAGAAGCTCCAGGCCCATGGCCGTGGCTCCGGCGCGGGCCATCATGGTCAGGGCCCACTGCTTGCGCATCATGTTCTCCAGCCCGAACTCCCGGAACAGGCGCAGGCTCTCGCGCAGGCCCATCAGCAGCCCCACGGCCGAGGTGAACATGGTCTGGTTGGCGGCGATCTTGGCCCGCTCGCCCCTCAGCTGGAAATAGAAGTTGGAGGGGCGCACCGTGTCGCACTTGGCCCAGGCCTTGTCCGAGAAGGCCACGAAGGCCAGCCCGGGTGGCAGCATCAGCCCCTTCTGGGAGCCGGTGAGCAGGCAGTCGATGCCCCAGGCGTCCATGGGACAGGGGGAGATGCCCACTGCGGAGATGCCGTCGACGACCAGGAGCACGTCGCGCCCGGCGGTGACCTGGGCCAGCTCCTTGATCGGGTGCAGCACACCGGTGGAGGTCTCCGAGGCCTGCACGCACACGCCCTTGATGGCCGGGTCGGCGTCCAGGGCGGCCGCCACGGCGGCGGGGTCCACGGCGTGGCCCCACTCCACGGGCAGGCGCACGGGCACCTGGCCGTGCATGTCGGCTATTTCGCCCCAGCGCTCGCCGAACTTGCCGCCCTCGATGCAGAGGATCTTCTCGCCCGGGGCGAAGAGGTTGGTCACGGCGGCGGCCATGGCCCCGGTGCCGGAAGCCGCCAGGGGCATGACTTCCTGGGTGGTCTGGAAGAGATATTTGAGCCCCGCGCGCACATCCTCCATCACGGGCAGGAAATTGGGCTTGCGGTGGTGGATCATGTCGCGGGCCATGGCCAGCCGCACTTCCTCCGGAAGCGGTGTGGGGCCAGGCGTCAGCAGTCTCGGTTTGTTGAGCATTCTTGCTTCCTCGCTGGGGCGGCTTTTACAACAAAGCGCCGTCCATTGCACCCATTTTGCCAAGTGGGCGGAAACA
>JBKICO010000197.1:0-6040 GCA_046567065.1 Acidobacteriota bacterium | reverse complement strand
GTCCATGAACTTCCTCTGGGAGTCGGCGCAGCCGTAGACCTCGGCGATGGCCCGCAACTGGGAGTTGGAGCCGAACACCAGGTCGACCCGGGTTCCGGTCCACCTGGGTTCGCCCGTGGCGCGGTCGCGGCCCTCGAACAGCTCGTTATCCGGCGAGGCGGGCTTCCACACGGTGCCCATGTCCAGCAGGTTCACGAAGAAGTCGTTGGTGAGCATGCCGGGGCGCTTGGTGAACACGCCGTGCGGGGTCTGGCCATAGTTGGCCCCCAGCACGCGCAGACCGCCCAGGAGCACGGTCATCTCCGGCGCGGTCAGGGTCAGCAGTTGGGCCTTGTCCACCATGAGCTCCTCGGCGGTCACGGAGTACCTGGCCTTGAGGTAGTTGCGGAAGGCGTCGGCCTTGGGCTCCAGCACGGCGAAGGAGGCCGCGTCGGTCATTGCTTCGGTGGCGTCCGTGCGCCCGGGCGTGAAGGGCACGCTCACGATCTGGCCCGCGTCCTTGGCCGCCTTTTCCACGCCCGCACAACCGCCAAGGACGATCAGGTCCGCCAGGGAGACCTTCTTCCCGCCGGACTGCGAGGCGTCGAACCCGGCCTTCACGCCCTCCAGCGCGGCCAGCACCTTGGCCAGGCGCGCGGGCTGGTTGACCTCCCAGTCCTTCTGGGGGGCCAAGCGGATGCGCGCGCCGTTGGCCCCGCCGCGCTTGTCCGAGCCCCTGAAGGTGGAGGCGGAGGCCCAGGCGGTGGAGACCAGTTCGGCCACGGAAAGCCCGGTGGCCAGGATGGCGGCCTTGAGGCCCTCGATGTCCTTGCCGTCGATGAGCGCGTGATCCACGTCGGGGACGGGGTCCTGCCAGATGAGCTTTACCCGCGGCACGTCCGGCCCCAGGTAACGCGAGACGGGGCCCATGTCGCGGTGGGTGAGCTTGAACCAGGCCCGTGCGAAGTCCTTGGCGAGCTTCTCCGGGTTCTTCAAATAGTTGCGGGCGATGGGCTCGTAGATGGGGTCGAAGCGCAGCGAGAGGTCCGCCGTGGTCATCATGGGCCTGAATTTTTTGGTTTGGTCCTGCGCGCCTTCGATCATGTCCTCGGGGGCCACGTCCTTGGCCAGCCACTGGTTGGCTCCGGCAGGGCTCTTCACCAGCTCCCACTCGTACTTGAACAGTGTGGTGAGGTAGCCCATGTCCCAACGGGTGGGGTGGGGTTTCCAGGCGCCTTCGATGCCGCTGCCGATGGTGTCGTCGCCCTTGCCGCTGCCGAAGCTGCTCTTCCAGCCCAGGCCCTGCTCCTCCAGGCCCGCGCCTTCGGGCTCGCGGCCCACGTGCGAGGCGTCGCCCGCGCCGTGGCACTTGCCGAAGGTGTGCCCGCCCGCCACCAGGGCCACGGTCTCTTCGTCGTTCATGGCCATGCGGGCGAAGGTCTCGCGCACGTCGCGGCCGGAGGCCACCGGGTCGGGGTTGCCGTTGGGGCCTTCGGGGTTCACGTAGATCAGGCCCATCTGCACGGCGGCCAGGGGGTTCTCCAACTGGCGGTCGCCGGAATAGCGGGCATCGCCAAGCCAGGTGTCCTCCGCGCCCCAGTAGATGTCCTGCTCGGGCTCCCACACGTCCACGCGACCGCCGCCGAAGCCGAAGGGCTTGAGGCCCATGGACTCGATGGCGCAGGTGCCCGCCAGGACCATGAGGTCCGCCCAGGAGATCTTGCTGCCGTACTTCTGCTTAATGGGCCAGAGCAGCCTGCGGGCCTTGTCCAGGTTGACGTTGTCGGGCCAACTGTTCAGGGGGGCGAGGCGCTGGCTGCCGGAGCCCGCGCCGCCGCGGCCGTCGCCCACGCGGTAGGTGCCCGCGCTGTGCCAGGCCATGCGGATGAAGAGCGGACCGTAGTGCCCGTAGTCGGCGGGCCACCACTCCTGCGAGTCGGTCATCAGCGCGAAGAGGTCTTTCTTCACGGCTTCGAGGTCGAGCTTCTTGAACTCCCCGGCGTAGTCGAAGCCAGCCCCCATGGGGTTGGACTTGCAGGAATGCTGGTGCAGAATATTGAGGTTGAGCTGGTTGGGCCACCAGTCGCGGTTGGAGGTACCCCCTCCGGCCACCTGCCCGCTGGATCTGCCCGTCACCGGACATTTCTTCTCGTCGCTCATAAACCAACCTCCATGGATGTGGAATTCATTGCAGACTTCGAACAGAACTACACCATGTGAAACATCTTGCTGGATGACGATGCAAAACGCCAGCAAGGCATGACGCCAGGCCAAATTGCGCCCTGGATGGCATTCTTACGCCTCACCTTCATGCCGCTGCGGATCGGCGTGCTCTTTCCTGGCGCAAGCGTGGCAAATGCCCTTCACCTCGACTTGCGTCCTTTCTATGGAGCCGATTGACGCGACGGACTCGGGGAGCACCAGCCTGTCCAGCTCTTCGCTGTAGAAATCCCGGGTCAGGCCGCAGCGTATGCAGACGAAATGATGGTGGCGCGTCAGGTTGGCGTCGAAGCGCGTGCGGTCCTGTGTTGGGCCGAGTGTCGTCACTATCCCCATCTTGGTGAGCCACCACAACGTTCTGTAGACGGTATCCAGCGATACGTTCGGGAGTCGCGTCCGCACGCCCCTGTAGACAGACTCCGCATCCGGGTGCTCCTCACTCGCGGCTATTTCTCGAAATATTTCGAGCCGCTGCGAGGTCAGCTTCTCCCCGGCGGCCTTGCAGGCCTGCTTGAACGCCTCCAGGCGGCGTTCGGCTTCCTGTGAGTCGAGGACCATAATCCCCCCAGCAAGGTAGGAATATATTCCTATCTTGATTTATCAGTGATTCGGCCTGACGTGTCAAGCGGAACACGGAACACATTCATTGAGAACCGACTTGCATAAGACGACAACATCACGGGCTCGCCGCGAACCGGACAAGCAGCGGCAAGGCGCGGTGCCGCGCCCAGCCGCCAGGAGTGGTGTGAAATTCAGGATCGCGGCCCATACGCTGGCCGCCGTGGCGCACGGATGCAGCCGCACTCCAAGGCCCGCAGACAACGGCCGGAAATAAAAGAAAAAGGGAGCTAGGCTTTTAACCTAACTCCCTGCTTATCTGGTGGGCCATGTAGGACTCGAACCTACAACCAACGGATTAAGAGTCCGCTGCTCTACCAATTGAGCTAATGACCCGTTCAGCGCTTCGGGACGTTCCCCCCGTCGCGGAAGGCGGTAATTACGCGGGTGACCCCATGTTGTCAACAAACAGGTGCAATTTTTTTGAAAAACTTTCCCCCGCCTCACGCCCTATTTCCGTGAGTGCTCTACCTGACTGGATTTTCTTGTTTAACGGTCTTTTAGCCCTTCCTGCGCGGTCCGGTTCGCGGTCGCGTCCTCCCTTCCGGCTCGCCCTCCACGCCCCAAAGGCCGCGCCCGCCGGGAATGCGAGCCCCTTGGGGTTTGAAGTTCCCGCCGTCATGGGCTATCAAGGGTTGTTCAACCATCTTCAACCACCCGTAGGGGTGTTTCGGATACACCATGACTCACATTCTGGGACTGAGGTTCCGGGAAAACGGCCAGATATACTATTTCGACGCAGCCTCCTTCGAGGTCCGCCCCGGTCAGCACGTGTTGGTGAAGACCGACCAGGGGCTGGCCATGGCCAGCGTCGCCAGCGTGCTGGAGCAGTTGCCCGCGGGCCAGGAGCAGGAAGAGCTCAAGCCAATCGTCCGCATCGCCGCCCCGGAGGACATGGACGTCTACCGCGAGAACCGCGAACTCGCGCGCGACGCCATCCGCCATTGCCGCCGCTGCATCAACGAGCGCAACCTGGACATGAAGCTCGTCGACGTGGAAATCCTGCAGGACCGCTCCAAGATGGTCTTCTACTTCACCGCGCCCGGGCGCATCGACTTCCGGGAGCTGGTGAAGGACCTGGTGAAGGCCTACCGCACGCGCATCGAGCTGCGCCAGATCGGCGTGCGCCACGAGACGCAGATGCTCGGGGCCATCGGCAACTGTGGCCAGATGTGCTGCTGCGCGCGCTTCATCCGCAAATTCCAGCCCGTGACCATCAAGATGGCCAAGGAGCAGAACCTGTTCCTCAACCCGGCCAAGATTTCGGGCATGTGCGGCAGGCTCCTGTGCTGCCTGGCCTACGAGCAGGGCACCTACGAGGAGTTCCAGCGCCGCTGCCCCAAGATCGGCAAGAAATACCAGACCGAGCAGGGCCCCATGAAGGTGCTGCGCTCCAACATCTTCAGGGAGTGCATCTCCGTGTACACCGAGGCCGGGGAGGAGCGCGAGCTCACCCTGGAGGAGTGGAACACCATCGCCGGGGACACCTGGGTGCCCTACGTGGCCCCGCAGCAGCCGCCAGGCGGACGCCCCGCCCCGCAGGCCAACGAGCGGCCCCAGCAGGGCAGGCCGCCGCAGGGCAGGCCCCAGCAGCCAAGGCCCCCGCGCCCCCAGGAAGCTCGTTCTCAGGACGCGCGCGCCCAGGAGGCCGGACAGCCCGGCTCCGCCCCGCAGCGGCCCGGCGAGCAGCCCTCGGGTCAGCCTGAGCCCAGGCCCGCTCCGACTGAAGGCGAAAGCCGCGCCGCCGAGCACGCCGCGCCCTCCACCGACGGAGACGACGGCGAGATCGTGGCCCTTGGCCTGCCCTCCGAGGCTCTGCCCGCCGAGGGCGCCCCGGCCAAGGCCAAACGCAAGCGCAAGCGCAAACCCAAGAACAAACGCCCCGAAGGCGGCCAGGCCCCCACGCCTGAATCCGGAGACTGATCGTGGAGCGCTTCTACCTCACCACGCCCATTTACTACGTCAACGCGCGCCCGCACCTGGGGCACGCCCACACCACCATCCTGGCCGACGCCATGACCCGCTTCAACCGGCTCATGGGCCGCCAGGTGATGATGCTCACCGGCACCGACGAACACGGCGACAAGATCGTCAAGGCAGCCGAGGCGGCGGGCAAGACCCCCCAGGCCTACTGCGACGAGATCAGCCAGCTCTTCAAGGACCTCTGGCCCCACCTGGGCATCGACTACACCCGCTTCATCCGCACCACGGACCCCGTGCACAAGGCCACGGTGCAGAAGGCCCTGCAGCAGGTCTACGACTCGGGCGACATCTACTTCGGGGAGTACGGCGGCCACTACTGCTTCGGCTGCGAGCGCTTCTACACCGAGAAAGAACTGGTGGACGGCCTCTGCCCCGACCACAAGACCAAGCCAGAATACATCGCGGAGAAGAACTACTTCTTCAAGATGGGCAAATACCAGGACTGGCTCCTGAACCACATCAAGGCCAACCCGGACTTCATCCGCCCCGAGCAGTACCGCAACGAAGTCGTTGCCCTGCTGGAGAGTGGCGCCCTGGAAGACCTGTGCATCTCCCGGCCCAAGAGCCGCCTGGAATGGGGCGTGGAGCTGCCCTTCGACACCAACTACGTGGCCTACGTCTGGTTCGACGCCCTGCTCAACTACCTCACCGCCCTGGGCTGGCCCGACGGCCAGGACATGAAGGCCTACTGGCCCGCCGCCAACCACCTGATCGCCAAGGACATCTTGAAGCCCCACGCCGTGTTCTGGCCAACCATGCTCAAGGCCATGGGCCTGGAACCCTTCCAACACCTGAACGTGCACGGCTACTGGCTCATCAAGGACACCAAGATGTCCAAGTCCCTGGGCAACGTGGTGGACCCGCTGTCCATGGTGCAGAAGTACGGCCTCGCGGGCTTCCGCTACTTCCTGCTGCGCGAGATGAGCCTCGGGCACGACTCCTCCTTCTCGGAGGAGGCCTTCTGCGGGCGCTTCAACGCCGACCTCGCCAACGACCTGGGCAACCTCTTCAGCCGCACCCTGGCCATGACCCACAAGTACTTCGGCGGGGCCATCCCCCAGGCCGGACTGGGCGGCCCGGACGAGGAGGAGCTCATGCTCCTGGCCAAGGACTGCTGCCTGAACTACCAGCGCCTGTTCGAGCGCTTCCAGACCGCCAAGGCCCTGGACTCCCTCTGGGAGCTGGTGCGCGGCCTGAACAAGTACATCGACACCCAGGCCCCCTGGACCCTCTTCAAGGA
>JBKICO010000196.1:0-5622 GCA_046567065.1 Acidobacteriota bacterium | reverse complement strand
CCCCGGGCCGCGATGATGGAGGCCTGGCGCATCTGGTTCTCGCGGGCCAGCTCGGCGAAGTGCTCCCCCTTGTGGATCTGCAGATACCACAGGCGGACCACGAACAGGCAGAACAGCCCCAGGACCAATACCTGGAGCAGTATCAGGCCGCCGCGCGGAGCTTGTTGCCCGGAATCGGGCTCATATGTTTTGGCCATTTTGGGGCAGGTGGTTGTGGATGATGTAAATCAGTCCCCATTGGACAGGGAAGACCACGGCCTGCACGATGGACTCCACCAGCACGCGGCCCGGCGCGGCGCGCCAATCCTGCAACTGGGTCATCACGTCCATCAGCCCGAAGTGCAGCACTCCGAGGCAGACACCGAGGATCATCATGAACACGAAATTCTTGGCCTCGAAGAGCCAGTGCCCGAAAAAGAACAAGCCCACCAGCAGGCCGTACCAGAGCACCACGGTGCCGAAGGCCAGCGAGCCGGTGCCCTCCTGGATGAACAGCCAGACAACGCCCAGGATCAGCGTGGTGCGGAGCTTCTCCTCCTGCAGGCTCAGGATGAGCCCCGGGGCAAGGAAGTCCACACCCGGCAGAAAGCTCTGCAGCCACATCCCGGCCAGGGTGAACACGGTCCAGAACGCGGTTCGGCGGCCGTTCATTGGCCTTCCCCGCGCTTTTTCCTGGGGGCGGCTTCCTGGGGCCGGGCTTCAGGGGGCTCGTTGCGCCCGCGCTTCTTGACTTCGCCCTTGCGGTCGGCGGCGCCCTTGGGGCGCTTGGTGCTGGTGTCGGGCAGGGCCTCTTCCTCCTCGGGCTTGGGCGGCGGGGCCTTCTTGAGCAGGGCCACCTCCTCCAGGCGCTTGGGATCGAACAGGGCCTGGGCCGAAACGTTGAGGAAGAGCGAGGCCCCCTCGCGGTTGACGTCGGTCACCGTGGCCAGGGGCAGGCCCTGGGGGAAGATGCCTTCGAGCCCGGTGGTCACCAGGGTCTCGCCGGGTTCCAACTGCGCGGAGAGGGAGACGTACTGCAGCATCATGGGCTGCCCCGAGCCGCGCCCCACCAGGATGCCCTGAGTGCGCGATTTCTGGGAGACCACAGGAATCTTGGAGTTGGGGTCCGTGACCATGAGCACGGTGGCCGCGTTCATGGATGCGCGCAGCACGCGCCCCACCACGCCTTCGGGCGCCACCACGGGGGTGTTCACGTCCACATCGCTGCGCCGCCCCTTGTCGATGACAAAGGTCTCCAGCGCGGCGTTGGGGCCGAGGCGATGAGCGATGACCCGGCTGGCCTCGCGAGTCCATTGGGGCGGTGGGGCGATGAGCAGCAGGTCGGTGAGCCGCTTGGCAAGCGACGCCTGCTCCCTGGCCCCCACCAGTTCCTCGTTGGCTTTGGCGAGGTCTTCGCGAAGGGTCTCGTTTTCCTGGCGCACGCCCACGAAGTAGACGTAGCGTTCCCAGAAGGAGGATAAGCGCGTCCACACCCACCGGCCGGGCGTCAGGACCCAGCGGGTGAGTTCGAGGCCCGTGTGGCTGGCCAGGTTGTCCACGTAGCCGGTACGGATGTTCCAGGTGAACACCCCCAGGTACACGAACAAGGCAACCAGCAGGCCCAGGGCGATGCGCTGGGGCGAGGGCTTAATCGATCGTTACCTCTTTTAAGACGTCCAGGTTGTCCAGCGCCTTGCCGGACCCCAGCACCACCGCGGAGAGCGGATCGTCCACGATGACGATGGGCAGGCTGGTCTCCTCGCGCAGAAGCTGGTCGAGCCCGCGCAGCAGCGCGCCGCCGCCGGTGAGCACGATGCCGCGGTCCACGATGTCGGCGGCCAGTTCGGGCGGGGTCTGCTCCAGGGCGATGCGCACGGCCTGCACGATGGACTCCACCTGCTCGGCGATGGCCTTCTGCACTTCTTCGGCGGTGATCAGGATGTTCTGGGGGATGCCCGTGACCAGGTCGCGGCCCTTGACCTCCATGTCGCCGATGCTGGTGGAGTGGTGGGCGCTGCCGATGTTGATCTTGATCTGCTCGGCCGTGGATTCGCCGATGAGCATGTTGTACTTGCGCTTGACGTACTGCATGATGGCTTCGTCCATCTTGTCGCCGCCCACGCGCACGCTCTTGGAGTAGACGATGCCCGACAGCGAGATGACCGCCACCTCGGTGGTGCCGCCGCCGATATCCACCACCATGTTGGAGGTGGGCTCGGTGATGGGCAGGTTGGCGCCGATGGCCGCGGCCATGGGCTCCTCGATGAGGTATACTTCGCGCGCGCCCGCGGACTGGGCCGATTCCTTCACGGCGCGCTTCTCCACCTGGGTGATGCCGGTGGGCACGCAGATGATGATGCGCGGGCGCACCAGGCGGCGGGAGTTGTGGACCTTGGAGATGAAATGGCGCAGCATGGCCTCGGTCACCTCGAAGTCGGCGATGACGCCGTCCTTCATGGGCCGGATGGCCACGATGTTGCCGGGGGTGCGGCCGAGCATCTTCTTGGCCTCGGCGCCCACGGCCAGAACCTTGTTGACGCCCCGGGCGTCCTTCTTCACGGCCACCACCGAAGGCTCGGAGAGCACGATGCCCTTGCCCTTCACGTACACCAGGGTGTTGGCGGTGCCGAGGTCGATAGCCAAATCGTTGGAGAAAAATCCCAGTGCGGAATCCAAAAGTCTGGACATGGTCCCTTCCTTGGCTCGCGTCAGGAGCCTGGCGTATTTCGTGGGCGCGGCAGGCGGCCCGGGGAGATGCGTGGAACCCGATAAAAAAAGCCGGGCCGCACGCGGCCGGCCCTTGCTACGGCGGTGCGTCTGGGCTCCGGCCGTCGTTCGGTTCGAGGCTGGTGTTGTTCAATTCGAGCCGTGATGTCAACGGGATTTTACTCTGATGGACCACGTTTCACCCCGCGACGCAGAGCCCCGGCCGTACAACGCGGTGTCCGCCCGCTGGCGGGCGATCTTCGGCCGGGCCGCGCGCAAGGTACCGCTGGACGCCGGTTTCGGCTGCCCCAACCGCGACGGCGCGCTGGCCACGGGCGGCTGCATCTTCTGCAACGCCAGAGGCTCCGGCACGGGGCTCGGCCAGCGCATGGCCCTCAGCGCCCAGTGGACCTACTGGAGCCAGCGCCTGCGCGCCCGCTGGGGCCACGATCTGGCCCTGGTGGGCTACCTCCAGGCCTTCTCCAACACCCACGGCCCGGCCGCGCGCCTAGCCGCCGTGCTTCACGAACTGGCCGCCCTGCCTGACATGGCCGGGCTCTGCCTGGCCACCCGCCCCGACTGCCTGGACGAAGAAAAAATCGCCCTGCTGGCCGCCTTCCCCGTGGAGGAGTTCTGGCTGGAACTGGGCTTGCAGTCATCCAACCCGGCAACACTTGCCCGCATCCGCCGGGGGCACGGCGCGGCCTGCTTCGCCGACGCGGTGCGCATGGCCGCCGATGCGGGGCTCAAGGTCACGGCGCACGTCATGGCCGGGCTTCCCGGCGAGACGCGCGCGGACTGGGACGCCACCGTGGACTTCGTGAACGCCCTGCCCGTGGCGGGCGTCAAGTTCCACAACGTCTACGCCGCCCGCGACACCGAGCTGGCGCGGATGCACCTGGCCGGGGAGGCCCCCCTGCCGGAGCTGGAGGAATACGCCGACTTCGTGGCCTGCGCCCTGGCCCGGCTGCGCCCGGAGATAGTGGTGCACCGCCTGCACGCGGACCCGGCCCACGGCGAACTGGTGGCCCCGGCCTGGGCCGGGGCCAGAAGGCGGCTGCACAACACCATTGCGGAGGTCCTGCGCGTGCGCGGCGTGCGCCAGGGCATGAACCGAACGGAGCGAACATGACCCGCACGACCGCCCCCCTGCTTCCGCCCTTTTTGGCTCTGCTGTCGCTGCTCGCGGCCTCCCAGCCGGCCCGCGCCGCCGAGCCGCTCGCTTCGGCGGACGACGGCTCCTATTCGCTGAACCTCCCGGGGGACTTCGTGCGCATCCCGCCCCTGGAGCTGTTCCTGTTCGAGCACCCCGGCAAGCAGGCCCCGGTGCCCTATGAGGAGCTGGCCGCCTTCCGCCGCACCCACGCCGGGTTCCAGAAGAAGGCCGACACCTGGTTCGTCACGCCCTTCATGCTCATCACCAGGGAATCCGGCAAGAAGCGCACCCCCCAGGAGCTGTTCATGGATCATGTGCTTGCCGAACGCGACCACGAGCACGCCGCCCCCCCGGGGTCGGCCTTCCTGGAAAAAGAACACTTCCCCACCCGGCGCATGCACTATTATAAGGAGGCCGGCTTCAACCGCGCCCTTGGCCGCCAGGTCGTCAGCGCGACGTACACCTGGCTCACCTCGGACGGCTTCCTGCGCCTGACCTGGTACATCACCGAGGACCATCGCCCCCTCTACGAGGAGGCCCTGCACCAGGCGGCCCTGAGCCTCGCTCTGTCGCCCCAGGCGGCCTACAAGAAGGAGAACGCGCAATGATCCTCACCGAAACGCTCGTGGCGGCCCCCCTGCGCCTGGACCTTGCCTGGAGCGACGGCAAGCTGGAGAACATCACCCTCGCCTGGGCCGCCCCGGGGGACGCGCCCCGCCCCGTGACGGAGATGGGGCGCGAACTGGCCAAGGCCCTGGAACGCTACGTGGCCGGGGAGCGGGTGGACTGGCCCGAACTGCCCATCGAGCTGGAGGGCATGCCGCGCTTCAAGCGCCGCGTGCTGGAGGAGCTCAGGCGCATCCCCGCCGGGCAGGTGATGAGCTACGGCGGCCTGGCCGCCGTCTGCGGCAGCCCGGGCGCGGCGCGGGCCGTGGGGCAGGTGATGGCCAGCAACCGCTGGGCGCTGATCTACCCCTGCCACCGTGTGCTGGCCTCGGGCGGCGGGCTGGGCGGCTTCGGCCCGGGCCTCGAGATGAAGAAATGGCTGCTGGAGTTGGAGGGGGCGCTGTAGCCCTTTTGCCTCCCGCGAAAAAACCTGTTAGGCCTCCGGCGTGAACATCGCCGATCTTGCCCTGCTCATCATCTGGGGCTTCTTCTTTTTCAGGGGGTACCTGCGGGGCCTCGTCAAGGAGGCCGCCTCCATCCTGGCCCTGGTGTTCGGCTTCAAGCTGGCCGTGGCCTATTCCCCGCAGCTCTCCCCGCACATCACGCCCCTGGTCTCCAACCCGGCCTTCGCGGGCCCTGCCGCGTTCATCATCATCTTCGTGGGCACCATGATCGCCTGTTCGCTGATCGTGATCGGCATCACGGGGCTGATGAAGCTCACGCTCATCGACTGGGCCAACAAGTTCTTCGGCGGCTTCTTCGGCCTGGCCAAGGGCGTGCTGCTCACGGCGGTGGTGCTCTGGGTCTGGACGGCGCTCTTGCCCCGGCCGGAGTTCATGGCCAGCTCCAAGCTGGTGCCCGTGCTGGAAAAGGTGGACGGCTTCATCTCTGAATACATCCCGCCGGACTGGAAGCAGAAGCTCAAGAGCCTGACGCCCCCGCCGGTGGCGCCCCAGAAGAAGGTGGTGGAGCCCCCGGCCCCGCCGCCCGCTCCCGCGCCCGCTCCTGCGCCCGCCAAGCCGCACGGGCAGAAGAAAAGCACCATATAAGGACTTCCCCATGCCCAATACAGGCGACTCCCTGGCCAAGCTGCGTCCGGTCGTTTCCACGCTGCT
>JBKICO010000195.1:0-2930 GCA_046567065.1 Acidobacteriota bacterium | reverse complement strand
CCACCGCGCTCTTCGGCATCTACGCCCTGGGCCTGGCCCTGCGGGCCGTGCGCTGGTCCCGCCTGCTGGAGCCGGTGCTGTCCCTGCCGCCTTGCGCCTCGGCCCACATCATCCTGGTGGGCAACCTGGCCAACAACATTCTCCCGGCCAAGGCCGGGGACGTGGCCCGGGCCATGTTGCTGAAGCGGCTGCGCGGGGTGGCCCTCTCCGCCGGGATCATGTCCGTGCTCATCGAGCGCATCTTCGACGTGCTGGCCCTGCTGCTCATCTTCCTGCTGGCCATCCTGTGCGTGCGGGTCGCCCCGGGCTACCAGGGAGTCGCCCTGAGCATCCTGCTGACCACCTCGGGCATATTCCTTGGCGCGCTGGGCGTGCTGGTGGCGATCAAGTGCGTGTCCGGGGTCACGGGCTTCCTGCTTTCCCTGGCCGGGAAGCTGCCCGCCGGGCCGGGCGCGAAGCTTAGGGCCCTGATCGGCTCCCTGCGGGATTCGCTGGCCTTCGTCCGCGCGGACAAAGGCTTCGCCTGGTTCACGGGCCTCGGTCTTCTGGTCTGGCTCGTGGAGGGCCTGGCCTTCTGGGCGGGCTTCCAGGCCTTCCACGTGCCCGGCGGGGTGATGGAGGCCCTGCTCGTGTTCGCGCTGGTGAACTTCGGGGCCCTGCTGCCCGCCGCGCCCGGCAACATCGGGGTGTACCAGGCCAGCGTGGTCTACGCCTTCGCCATGCTGGGCCTGCCATTGGAGCCCGCCGTGCCGCTCTCGCTGGTGCTGCAATTGGCGCAGATGCTTTTCAACTCGGTGCTGGGCGTGCTTTCCATGCGCGCCCTGGGGCTGGACGGCTCGTTCTTGCGCCTGGCCAGGGCGGAGCGCCGGGAACGATAGGCCCCGCGCCGCTGGACAAACCCGGTGCCGGAGTGCATACCGGCCCCGCGCGGAGGTTGCCAACCGCGCCGCGATTGGCGTAAAACCGCACGCCGGCCGTCGCGCACCCTTCGTCGCCACTCCAAGGACACCCATTGTGAGCACCGCCCCGGACTATTTCGTGCATCCCCAAGGCATCTGCGAGAGCCCCCACATCGGGGAGGGCTCGCGGATCTGGGCCTTCGCCCACGTGCTCCCCGGGGCGCGCATCGGGCGCTTCGCCAACATCTGCGACGGGGTGTTCATCGAGAACGACGTGGTGCTGGGCGACAACGTGACGGTGAAGAACCACGTGGCCCTCTACGACGGCCTGCGCGCCGAGGACCAGGTGTTCATCGGCCCCGGCGTGAGCTTCGCCAACGACACCTACCCCCGCTCCAAGCGCTTCGTGGAGCACCCCCTGACGCGCCTCATGCACGGCTGCTCCCTGGGCGCGGGCTCCATCATCCTGCCCGGGGTCACCGTGGGCCAGTACGCCCTGGTGGGCGCCGGGGCCGTGGTCACGCGGGACGTGCCCCCCTTCACCCTGGTCAAGGGCAACCCGGCCAGGGCGGCCGGGCTGGTGTGCGTCTGCGGCGCGCCCCTGAAGGAGGAGCAGGGTGGATATTTCTGCACAGCGGGCGACTGGCGCGGGTCCGCCCCCAACCTGGACATGAAGTGCTCCCAATGCTGAACCTTCGCCCCCGCCTCGCCGTGGTCGTGCCGGTGTACGGCAACGAGCAGAGCCTGCCCGAGCTCTACGAGCGCATCGTGGCCGCCTGCGACAAGGCCAACGTGGAGCTGACGCTCCAGTTCGTCAACGACCGCTCGCCGGACGACTCGCAGACCGTCATCGAGGAGCTGGCCCGGCGCGACCCGCGCGTGTGCGGCATCCTGCTCTCGCGCAACCACGGCTCCTTCGTGGCCATCTCCGCCGGGCTGGCCCAGGTGGCCGGGCACGACGCGGCCGTGATCATCTCCGCCGACCTGCAGGACCCGCCCGAGCTCATCGAGGACATGGTGGCCCGCTGGCGCGAGGGCAAGAAGGTGGTGCTCTGCTCCCGCGCGGGGCGCGACGACCCCCTGGCCACCCGCCTGTTCGCCCAGACCTTCCAGTGGCTGTTCAGGCGCATCGCCCTCAAGGACATGCCCCCCGGCGGCTTCGACTTCTGCCTGCTGGACCGGGCCGTGGTGGAGGTGCTGCTCCAATCCGAGGAGAAGAAGACCTCCCTGGTGGGGCTCATCGTCTGGGCGGGCTTCGACCGGGCCGTGATCTCCTACCACCGGGCGCAGCGCAAGCACGGCAGGAGCATGTGGAGCATGGGGCGCAAGATCTCCTACGCCTTGCAGTCCATCGTGGCCTTCTCCAGCTTCCCCATCAAGCT
The DNA here is from genome assembly GCA_046567065.1 of Acidobacteriota bacterium. GTDB lineage: Bacteria > Desulfobacterota > Desulfovibrionia > Desulfovibrionales > Desulfovibrionaceae > Fundidesulfovibrio. The sequence goes on along the minus strand of JBKICO010000195.1, from coordinate 649 downwards.
CTTCGGGCTCATGGGCCTGGGGCTCACCGGGCTGTGCCTGGCGGCCATGGCCTACATCGTGCTCGGTTCCATGGCCGGGCTCATCACCACGCCGGGCTGGCCCTCCATCATGCTCTCGCAGCTCGCGGTCATCACACTGCTCTTCGTGGGCTTCGCCACCATCGGCGGCTACCTCTGGATCAACCTGGAGCAGACCCGCAAGCGCCCCCTGTTCATCATCGACAAGACCGTGGGCCGCACGGCCCGCCCCGCCCTGGGCGAGGGCAGGGTGGCCTTCTTCGACATGGCCGCCGTGTCCGAGCCCATCGCTCCGCAACTGGCCAAGGCCGCCACGGACGTGCTCACCAGCACCCAGATCATCCTCGGCCCCAATGTGGCCCGCTTCGAGCGCGAGTTCGCGGCCTGGCTGGGCGCGCGCCACTGCGTGGGCGTGGCCAACGGCACCGACGCCATCACCCTGGCCCTGTGGGCCGCCGGGGTGAAGCCCGGGGACAAGGTGGTTGTCCCGGCGCTGACGGCCCCGCCAAGCGCCGTGGCCGTGCTGCGGGCCGGGTGCGTGCCAGTGTTCGCCGATGTGGAGCCCAGGACCCTCACGCTGGACCCCGACTCCCTGCGCCGTGCGGCGGCCCTGGGGGCCACTGCCGTGCTG
>JBKICO010000194.1:0-8006 GCA_046567065.1 Acidobacteriota bacterium | reverse complement strand
GAGCCCCAACCCGGGTTCTGGCCGCAAGCCCTGCCCATCCCCGAGGCCGACCGCCGCGTCTACCCGGGCGAGGGGCGTGAGCTGCTTGAGGACGACTGATCCCCCGGCGGCCCCTTCCCACTTGGCGCGCCTGACGCGCCAGTTTCAACCCGCCGTCCATCTCCGGCCAGGCGGTGTGGTTTCCCCTGAACTTTTTCTTCGCATCCCCCATCGCTTTCCCTCCTCAACACTGGACTCGGCCATGGCAATAGTGGATAATAGAGGGTATTCACGCCCGCCCCGCCCATGGAGCTTCCATGCCCAGGTTGAAGCCGCTCGGAATCATCTGCGTCTACGCCCTCGCTAGCGCGTTGTGGATATTCTTTTCCGACAAGGCCGCCGCGGTACTTTTCGAAGGCTCCCCCGAAGTCCTCCGCTGGGCGAGCACCCTCAAGGGCTGGTTCTATGTCGCGGTGATCTCCGGCGTGCTCTGGGTTCTGCTCAAGCGGTTCGAGAGGCAATACTCCGTGCAGGCCGCGGCCCTGGCGGAAAGCGAATCGCGCTACCGCTCCGTCATCGAGAACATCCCCGATGTCTACTACCGCACCGACACCGCCGGGAACCTGATCATGCTCAGCCCGTCCGTGCTGCCGCTGCTCCGCTACCGCTCGCTGGACCAACTGCTCGGGCGCCCCAACTCCAGCTTCTGGGAACACCCCGAACAGCGCGAAGCCTTCATGGATCTCATCACCCGACAGGGGGAAGTGCGCGACTACGAGGTCAGCCTCCTGCGTAGCGACGGCAGCCCGGTGGTGGTCTCGACCAGCAGCAAGCTCTACCGGGACTGCACCGGGGCGGTGGCCGGCATCGAAGGAATCTTCCGGGACATCTCAACGCGCAAGCAGGCCGAGAGGGCGCTCACGGACGGCGCCAGCAGGCTGCGCCGGGCCGAGCTGGTCGCGGGAACCGGAAACTGGGAGATCGACCTGAGCACCCGGATCGTGACCTCTTCCGAAGGCGCGAGAAAAATCTACGGCATGACGAGCGGCGAGATGACCCTGGAAGCGGTACAGAGCTTGCCCCTGCCTGAATACCGCGCCATGCTCGACAACGCGTTGATCGCCCTGGTCAACAACGGCGATCCCTACAATGTCGAATTCAAGATGCGGCGCCCCGAAGACGGCGCCATCCTGGACATACATTCCGTGGCCTACTACGACCCGGCCAGCCGCATGGTGTTCGGCATCATCCAGGATATAACGGGCCGCAAGCTCATCGAGGACTCGCTCCGGGAGGCCCTGGCCTTCAACGAGAGCATCTTCACCTACTCCCCGGTGGCCATCGGCGTGTTCGACGGCTACACCGGGCGCTGCGTCCGGGCCAACCCCGTGCTGGCGGGAATCACCAGCCTCGACATCGAAGCCCTTGCCACCCGCGATTTCCGTGATGTCGAATCCTGGATGACCAGCGGCCTGCTGGACCTGGCCGAGCGCGTGCTGGCGGACGGCCTCTCCCGGCGTGCCGAGGCCAACCTGAAGGGCGACGGCAGGGAGCTCAGGCTGGATTGCACCCTGGCCCGCATGGAAGCCAAGGAGACGGGCTTCCTGCTGCTCATCGCGACCGACATCACCGAGCGCCGCCGCATGCAGGAGATGATGGTCCAGACCGAGAAGATGATCTCCGTGGCCGGGCTCGCCGCGGGAATGGCCCACGAGATCAACAACCCCTTGAGCGGCATCCTGCAGAACGTCCAGGTCATGCGCAGGCGGCTCACGCAGGAATCGGCGGTCAACGCCGAAGCCGCCCGGGAGGCCGGGTGCACCTTCGAGGGCATCACCCGCTTCATGGAAGCCCGTGGCATCCTGGACAGCCTGGACAACGTTCGCGACGCCGGATTCCGGGCGGCCCACGTGGTCACCGGCATGCTCGACTTCAGCAGACGCAGCGAGTCGGACAACGCCCCCGCCGACCTGGGAGCCCTGCTGGACAAGACCGTGGCCCTGTGCTCCACCGACTACGACCTGAAGAAGAAATTCGACTTCCGCAACATCCGCATCATCCGCGAATACGACACAGACCTGCCCGAGGTGCCCTGCTCCAAAACGCAGATCCAGCAGGTGGTCATGAACCTCTTGAGCAACGCGGCGCATTCACTCATGGGCAGGACCCTCCCTACCATCACCCTGCGGACCACGCACGAGGGCGAAATGGCCCGCATCGACATCGAGGACAACGGCGCTGGCATGGACGAAACGACGCGGCGCAAGGTCTTCGAGCCCTTCTTCACCACCAAGCCCGTGGGTGAAGGCACCGGGCTCGGCCTCTCGGTTTCCTACTTCATCATCACCAGCAACCACAGCGGCAGCCTGGACGTGGCGTCGACCCTCGGCAAGGGTTCCTGTTTCACCATCCGCCTTCCCTACCGTACCGGCTCCGTCTCCGCCGCCAGGCGCAACGCCAGGCTCCACGCCTAGCACCATCGGGTGGGTCCACGCCGCCCTGGTGCTCAACAGCCCATACGGCCGCCCGGAGCGGTGCATGGCCCGCTTGGATTGCCCGGCTCTCCGCAGTTCGCCCAAGATCGCCCAGCGCTTGAGACCCCGCGAGAAGCCTGTCCAGCCCGCGCCTTTCAGCCCGGAGGATCGGCCGCGATCCAACCGGGAAACTCCCTAGTTGCCGTCCGCATCGCCGCCCCCGGCGGTTTCCCTGACATGCCGCCCCACATTCCGGGCGAATATGTTGCCTCTGACAACCTCGACCGGATGCTCCTCTGACATACTGGCCAAAGCCCCGGCGGGCATGCCTCCAGACTACTCCGAGCGGCTGCTTCACTGGCGTGCGAGCGAAGGCCGCGAGAGGCTATGCTGTCGCCTGGCCTAGTCCGGTTGCGGCGCATCATCGTGTCCACTGGCGCAGCAAACCGCCACCTCGCAGGAATAAAAAAGGGGCCGCCCTTGCGGGCGGCCCCATCGGATACTCGCGTCCTTTCGGAGGGAAGGCCTACAGGCTGCCTTCCACCTCGGCCCGGACTTCCAGGGCGATCTTCCAGAGAATGGTCAGCACGAAGCCGCCCAGGGCGTAAACCATGAGGGCGATCATGATTTCCGGCCCGGTGGGCAGGTACTCGGTGACCCTCTCGAAGGGGTTGGGGGTGAAACCGGCGGCGATGAGGCCCATGCCCTTGTCGATCCAGGTGCCGATGACCAGCATGATCAGGGCGGGCACCAGGATGTCGGGGTTGTAGCGCCACTTGTAGGGGATCAGCAGCACCAGCGAGGCGATGGCCAGGAAGGAGGCCGTCCACATGAACGGAGTCATGTAGGTGTGGCCCTCGAAGCCCGAGAACAGGAACAGGATCGGGTCCATGTGGCCGGGCATGTTGGAGTAGAACGCCGTGAACACTTCCAGGAAGAAGAAGAACACGTTCACGCACATGGCGTAGGTGATGGTGGTGGAGAGGGTCTTCACGGCTTCCTTGCCGGGGTCGAACCCGGTGAGGCGCTTGGCCAGCAGCGTCAGCAGCAGCAGGATCGCGGGGCCGGAGCAGAACGCCGAGGACAGGAAGCGGGCGGCCAGGATGGCGGTGAGCCAGAAGTGGCGGCCCGGAAGGCCCGCGTACAGGAAGGCCGTGACCGTGTGGATGGAGAAGGCCCAGACGATCGAGGTGTACACCAGGGGCTTCACCCACTTGGGCGGAGACATGCGCTTCCAGTAGGCCATCAGGCTGGTCCAGCCGATGACGGCGTTGAGGATCAGGTAGCCGTTGAGCACCACCATGTCCCAGAAGAGCACGGAACGCGGGGTGGAGTTGATCAGCACGTTGAGCATGCGCTGCGGCTGTCCGATGTCGATGACGATGAAGCCCAGGCACATGATGACCGCGGCGATGGCGAGGAACTCGCCCATGATGATCATCTTGGAATAGGCTTTGTAGTGGTGGAAGTAATACGGCAGCACCAGCATGACCGCAGAGGCGGCGACGCCGACCATGTAGGTGAACTGGGCGATGTAGAATCCCCAGGACACGTCGCGCGACAGGCCGGTGATCATCAGGCCGTTGTTGAGCTGTATGAGGTAGAAACCGCCGCCGATGCCCATGACGGCCAGGAACACCATCAGCGCTCCGAAGTAGCGGGGGCTTCCCTTGAGGGCTTTTTCAATCATGGCCGCTCTCCTAGAGGATATAGAAGACGCTGGGGTCGGTGCCTGCGTCAGGTTTGCGCCTGATGGCGTACTTCTCTTTGAGCACCTTGCGGATCTCGGACTTGGGGTCGCCCAGGTCGCCGAAGACCATGGCCCCGCCGGAGACTTCCACGCACAGGGGCATCTTGCCCTGGGCCAGCTTCTCCACGCAGAAGGTGCACTTCTCCACCACGCCGCGGGTGCGGTGGGGGTACTGCAGGTTCAGCTTGTCCTTGGCGATGAACTCGCCGGGATCGCGGAAGTTGAAGCTGCGGGCGCCGTAGGGGCAGCCGGCCATGCAGTAGCGGCAGCCGATGCAGCGGTGGTAGTCCATGATCACCAGGCCTTCATCGTTCTTGAAGGTGGCCTTGGTGGGGCACACGCGGGTGCAGGCGGGGTTGGCGCAGTGGTTGCACAGCAGCAAGTACTTGCGGTGCTCCTGGGCTTCGGCCAGGAAGGCCGGGCGCTCCGTGGGGAAGGAGCCCTCGAAGTCCTCGGTCCAGATCCACTTGATTTCCTGCTTGCCTTCGATCTTGGGGACGTTGTGGTTGACGTGGCAAGCGTCGATGCATTTCTTGAACAGGGCGTCGTCGAACTTGGCGGTGTCGATGACCATGCCCCACTGTTTGGCCTTGGCGGGCTTGGCGAAGTCCGCGGCGGTGGGGAGGGCGTCGGCTGCCTGGGCTCCCTCGCCGAGGAATCCCAGGGTTCCGGCCGAAAGCCCCAGGGCCGAAACACCGGCCAGCTTCAGGAAGTCGCGTCTGGAGCGCTGCATGTTATTTCTCCCCCTCTTTCTTCAGCGGCGAGGTGTTGTGGCAGGTCCAGCAGTAGGGGTTCACGCCCACCTCGACGTGGCACTTGTCGCAGAACTTGTCCTTGTTCTCGTGGCAGCCCATGCAGGTGTTGGTGAGGCTCATGTTGAACTGCTTGCCGGACTCGTTGGTGAAGACCCTCTTGCCGTTGCGGATCACGTCGTCGCGCCACTCGTTCAGCAGAACCATGTGCACGTCGCGCATCTTCTCGGTCTTGAGGACGCACTCCTTGGAGTTCTTGGGCTTCTCGGTCTCCACCTTGAGGGGGCCGAGCCCGGCGCCCTTGATGAAGGGGAAAAGCACCAGGGCCAGGAAGACGATCAGGCCCGGGATGATGTATTTACCGTTGTACATTATTCATCCTCCTCGGAACCTTCGACACCGGGCAGGTCCTCCTGGCGCAGGTTCATGGTGCGCTCTTCCTCTCCTTCGAAGACGAGGGCGTTGCCCACCAGCTCGTGCAGGCCGGTAACCTTGACGCCGGGAGCCCAGTAGTCGGCCAGGCCGGGCAGCGTGGCGCGGTCGATGGCGCAGATGCAGCTCATGGTGTTCACGCCGAACTTCTCCTGCACGTAGCGCAGGGCGTTGCCGCGGGGCAGGCCGCCGCGCAGGCGCATCTCGGTGAACTCGCCGTTGTTCAGGCCCGCGCCGCCGCCGCAGCAGAAGGTCTGCTCGCGGATGGTCTGAGCGGGCATGTCCACGAACTTCTCCACCACGTTCTCCAGCACGTAGCGGGGCTCTTCGAAGAAGCCCATGCCGCGGGAGGTGTTACAGGAGTCGTGCCAGGTGGCGGTGATGCCCGCGTTGCGGCTCTTGTCCAGCTTGAGCTTGCCGTTCTTGATCAGGTCGGCGGTGAACTCCACCAGGTGGATCATCTTGGTGGACTTGGCGTTGTTGAACACCGTGCCGGTGATGGGGCTCTTGGGCACTTCCAGGAAGTCGGCGGGGCCGTTCATGGTGTCCATGAACTGGTTGAGCACGCGCCACATGTGGCCGCACTCGCCGCCGATGATGTACTTGACGCCCAGGCGCTTGGCCTCGTGGTACATCTTGGCGTTCAGCTTCTTCATCCACTTGTCGTTCATGAAGGAGCCGAAGTTGCCGCCCTCGGAGGCATACGTGGACCAGGTCACGTCCAGGTCCAGGTAGTCGAAGAGCAGCAGGTAGCCCATGAAGGTATAGATGCCGGGCTCGGCGAAGATGTCGCCGGAGGGCGTGATGAACAGGATCTCGGCGCCCTTGCGCTGGAAGCTGGGCTCCACGCGGCGGCCGGTGATGGTCTCGATGTCATCGACAAGGAAGTCCATCATGTCCTTGAAGGCGTGGGGTTGGATGCCCAGGTGGTTGCCGGTGCGGTTGCAGTTGGCCGCCGGCTCCAGGATCCAGTTGATGTTCACGCCGATGCGGTTCATCAGGTCACGCGCCAGGAAGGTGATCTCGGCGGTGTCGATGCCGTAGGGGCAGTACAGCGAGCAGCGGCGGCACTGGGTGCACTGGTAGAAGTACATGAACCATTCTTTGATCACGTCTTCTTCCAGCTTGCGCGAGCCGGAGAGCTTGCCCAGGATCTTGGCGGCCACGGTGAACTCGCCGCGATAGATGGAGCGCAGCAGCTCGGCGCGCAGCACCGGCATGTTCTTGGGGTCGCCGGAGCCGATGTAGAAGTGGCACTTGTCGGCGCAGGCGCCGCAGCGCACGCACACGTCCATGAACACCTTCAGCGACCGGTACTTCTTCAGAAGCTCGCGGAAGCCGTCGGTGACGATTTCACGCCAGTCGGGCGGAAGCTTCCAATCCTCCTCGGTGGGGTTCCACTCGCGGGGGTTGGGCAGGCCCAAGTATTTGAGCACATCCGGCTTGCCGGGGTAAGAGTAGTTTCCGAGCTTGAACTCAGGCTTGACGTCCATCCACGACTCGGCCGGCGTGGAATAGTCGACTTTCATTACTTCTTCAGGCGGCGCCATCTTCGACATACGATCTCCCTTGTGGAAATACGCCCAGCCCCGGGCGGTTTAGGCTTCCTTGTCCACCGGCAGGCCGGCCTCGATCATCTTCTCGCGGAAGTCGTCCTCGTAGTCCGCGTAGCTGTGCGGCTTGATGGAGGGATCGTTCCAGGGGTTGATGTAGCGGACCATGCGGGTGTTGTTGGGCAGGTTCCGGGTGGGGCTCAGGAAGACGCCGCCCAGGTGCATGAGCTTGGAGAAGGGGAAGTAGGCCCACAGCACGCACACCAGGAAGAAGTGCATGTAGAACGACCAGTCGATGTTCGCCGGAATCACCGGCTTGAAGATCACCAGCCCGATGGCCAGCTGCTTGATGGCGATCACGTCCACCTTGGCGAAGTAGCGCATGTAGATGCCGGACAGCGCGATGGCCAAGATCAGGAACAGGGGGAAGTAGTCGGAGACCAGAGAGATGTAGTTGACCTTGGGATCCCAGATGCGCCTGGCCAGCAGGAAGGTGACGCCCACCACGAAGAACACGTCGGTCAGGTAGAGGGTGGGGGCCGCGATCTGCAGGATGGAGTCGACGAACTCCACGCCGGTGACCAGCATAGGCACGGGCTCCAGGAAGAAGCGCATGTGCCTGAAGAGCACGATCAGGAAGCTGTAGTGGAACATCAGCGAGAACAGCCACAGGGACTTGTCCGAGCCGTAGCCCACCCGGCCCTCTTCGGGGCGGTTGTCCAGCTTGGTGTTGCGGAAGAGGCTGCGGAAGCAGAGCACTTCCAGGGCCATGCGCACGACCGTCTGGAACGGGGTGGAGGGGTTGTCGAACTTCGCCTGCTTGACCCACGGCAGCGACTGCTGCTGGCCGCCGGTGGTGGCGATGGAGAAGGGCTGGGGCGTGGAAGCCCAACCGATCACCTTTTTAATGAATCCCGCCACGAAAATCGCGACGGCCACATACGGGACGGCGATCCCAAAAACGTTCGCCATGCCCGCCCCGGCCCCAAGGGCCGCCACCGCAGCCAACGCCACGACGGCCAGAAATGCGGTTACGAGTCCAGCCATGTACCCTCCACCTCGCGTT
>JBKICO010000193.1:0-6559 GCA_046567065.1 Acidobacteriota bacterium | reverse complement strand
CATCTGCCAACCCAGGTCCGCCTGACCAACGCTGCCGTCCCCCCCATGCCGGACCAGCCCGATGCCAAATCCAAGGATTTGGACGACAGGCTCGAGGAGATCGAAAAGGGGCTCATCGTGGCGGCCCTGATCCGCTGCCAGGGCGTGCAGGCCAGGGCCGCCGGGATGCTGGGCATCAAGGAGCGCAGCCTCTGGCACAGGGTGAAGAAGTACGGCCTGGACCCTTCCGCCTACAAACAGGGCTGATTGTTCCCGAATCCTCCCGTTCAATCTTTGCTTCGGCTGCCCTTCGGGGCAATGTTTCCGGTCATGGAAACATTGCCGGGGGTGACGCCCGGGATATTCAGGCCGCCTTGGCCGCCTCCCGGCCAGTTCCTAGCCGAGTTCCGGCATCTTCCCAATCGCCGCTTCTCCCCCTTCTCCTATCTTTCTTCATTTCGCCTTGAGCAGCCCTGTTGCGTGCGGCATGGACGTTACACTCTGAAATGACAGACTTTAGTTTGTCCAATGGCCTTAAGCCCGCCCGCGATGGCTGGAAATTGGGCTTGGGGAACCGAAAATTTCTTCGACAAAGCAAGTCGGCGGGCCGGACGCAACTCCGGCAAGCTGATTTTCTCATCCTTCTGGAAGTCGCATTCAACTGCTTGCAAACATGGATAATCCTTAATGTCCTGCCTTGGCAGCCCCAAACTGCGACCCCACGGCGTGGTGGCTCGGCTCCAATAATTGGAGCGGCGAGGGAAGATTCATCGCGCAACGCATTGCGCGAATGATGACAACTGCAAATAATTACGTGGTGTTGAGTTCTGTGTCCGACGGTTGGCACGGCGGATGCTTTATGGCTGGCATCGCTGCGCGGCACCGGCGGCGACGCAAAGTTGAACAACGCCTGCCAAGGCGAGGGGCCGGAGAGAGGGGACGCCTCGGTGAGGCGGAAAATTTCTAAACACTCTTTGGAGGACACCATGAACATCACCACCCGCACCATCAACAACGGCAAGGCTCAGAGCGGCTTTACCCTGATCGAAGTCATCGCGGTGCTGGTCATCGTCGGCATGCTGGCCGCGGTCGCCATTCCCAAGTACCTGGACATGCAGACCTCCGCCGCCCGCAACGCCGTGCAGGGCGCGCTGGCCGCCGGCGCCTCCAACGTGACCTTGGAGTACTCCGCTGAACTGCTGGAAGGTTCCTATACCAATATCGCCGGCCTTGTGACTGCCTTGTCTTCCGGTGGCACGCGTGCGAACGGTACTGCCTTCTCGGACTACCTGACCGTCGGCGACTTCACCGTCACCTATGCGGCTAACCCTGGCAACACCGGCGTCATCGTCTCCCTTAACGTAGCTCCTTCGCCTATCTCCGGGCAGGTCGGCAACCTGAGCACTGCCGACAAGCAGAAGGAAGTGAAGCTGCAGTAGTAGGCGATCCGGGCCGTATTCTAGGCCGGGCGGAACCCATGGGTTCCGCCCGGTTGAGTTGTCTAGTTTGGGCCTTGGCTGATTCGCTATAAGAGATTATTCGGAAAATATGGACGGCGGGCATTGTGATTTGAGTCAGGGGAAGCATCCGGATTGGTGTCATCACGATCGGTTGGCATCCCCTAAGGCGACGCCCATGAAGCCATGTTGGAAGCACCCGGCTGATCAGGCAGACCCCCGCAAGGCTTCAACGCGGATGCGCATGCTTGTGCCTACGATACCCCACCTAACGTTCACGCAAGGACCACCCCGAAGGGTTCTGCCGGTATTGAGCGAGTTGAGGGAAATTCACGCGGGGTTTACCCTGGCGGAAGTAGCGTTCGCGCTACTCCTCGTCGCCTTCGTTGCCGTAGTGGGCGTCACCCGCTACTCCAACCTCAACGCCGACGCCATCTCCGACGCGGAAACACTCAAATCCAACCTGCGCTACGCCCACACCCGGGCCATGACGGACATCTACACCTGGCAGCTTCAGGTGGCAGGTCAGACATGCACGGTGCAGCGTAACGCCCCTTCGCCCACAAACTACTCGTTCACCTTCACCACATTGGGAGTGGCTGAAGGCACCACCACCTTCGACAACCGTGGGCGGCCCTCGGGCACCATGTCCTACCAGGTGGCCGGATACCCCCAGACCCCCGTGACCATCACAACCGAGACGGGTTTCGTGCCCTGAACGGAGTGAAGCATGATACGCCGACGCAATGGTTTCGCCCTGATCGAATTGATCGTCACACTCACACTGCTTGGGGTGCTGGCCGCCATGGTGGTGCCGTATTTCCTTTCAGGGATCACCTCCGGAGCGGATCCCCTCCTCAAGATGCCAACCCCGCTGAACGTGCAAACCATCATGGCCAACATCATCGCGGACTACGGAGGCAACAACTCGGCCCAATACCAGCACGACCTCTCGGCGCTCAACACCCGCATCGCCAACGGGAACTACGGGTTGAGCGCAGCCCACACCATCACGAAAAATCCGAACTACAAGTTTGACCAGACGGATACGGAAACAGCTCTGCTGGTCACCATAAAGAACAACGCGACAGGCGAGAGCGCGACGTATATTTTCACGAGGCAGTTATGACCCGCTCATCAGAAAATGAACTGGGTTTCTCGCTGCTGGAGATGGCGGTGACTCTAGCCATTTTGGGAACCGTCGCGGCCGGGGCGCTGGGCATTCTGGCCAACGTGACGCAAGGGATGATGCAAGAGCGCGCCGAGTCCGCCGCAGCCGAGAACGCTCAGGCCGCGCTCACGCGAATAATTCATGAAGTCGCAAATCTTGATACTAAAAGAAACTATTCGTTTGCGAGCAACACAATCACATATTACTACCGTGCGGAAGCGCCGCAAAACGTCATCCGGCTTTCTGGAACGAATCTTCAACTCAATGGAAACACATTGTTGAACAACGTCGTCGCGGGTACAGGGTTTACGGTCACGAATTTCAACTATGGCGTGTCTCCGGCCATTCCGCCGGGCATCACCATACAGATGCAGGTTGTAGGCCCGAAGACGACCGTGACGAAAATCTATACAGCGAAGATCGAGTTGAATACGCAGCGTTTCCAATAGGAAGGTTCGGCATCATGAGCAAGATACACCGCAAGCGCGCTGCAAGCCAGGCAGGCTTCTCCCTGCTCTGGGTCATCGCCGTGATCACGGTCATGGCCTCCCTGACCACGGCGGTGTTGAACATGTCTACCACCGCCCGCAAGAACGAGATGATGCTCACCTTCGACAACCAAGCCCGCTTCCTGGCCGAATCCGGCATCAACTACGCAGCCAACTACGCCTCGAACATCCTGAGCGGGGCCACCAACACGCCGTTGACCGTCCTCAACGGCAGAAGCATCACCACCGGGTTGGGTTCGGGCAAGAGAATCGACCTCACCGTGACGTCCAACGCAAACCCTTACGACTACACCGTGACTTCCGTGGGCACCGTCAACGAGGGGACATCCCAGGAGGCCAAGTACTCCGTCACCAACATGATCAACGCCCCGGACAGCGGCACGGGCATCTACATCGTGCAGTCCAAGCAGGGTGTCACCACCGCTTCCCCTACCGCCGTTTCGGTCAGTTCCAGTTCGCTCAACGACTACACCGCAGGCATCAGCTTCGATCCCACCCGCGCGGGCACAGGCAACCAGGTGGCCAGCGCAAACTTCAACAACGGAGTGGGCAGCCTGCTGCGCGGCATCCGGGTCTATTTCAAATACAGCATCTCCGCGGGTTCCAACGCGGACGGCTTCATCTTCGCCATCAAGAACGGCACCTGGAACGGCCCCCGCGACGCGGGCGGTCCGCAGGCGGGCGTGTCCCACGGCTCCTTCCTGGGCTACGCCGGCCCCGGCTACCCGTACTGGGGCCACGGGCTGGGCTTGCGCCCGCCAAAGATCGGCGTGGAGTTCGATATTTATCATAACCCCAACCACACCGACTCTCCGGTTGTAAAAAGCGACGGCCGTAACGACCCGGACAATCACCACATGGCCAACGTGTTCTGGGGCAGCACCTGGAGCATCGGCACCAACGCCACGGTGGCGCCCACTAATTCCTACTCCACGTCTTTATATTACGGGTATGACGACAACGTCCACAACTTGGGCGGCGCCAACGACAAGACCGACTACCGGCCCTTCAACCCCGACGGCAGCGACAACGATCCTGGCGGGTCGGGCAGGCCCGGTCTGCTATCCATCACGCGCACCAACATAGTGGGCACCGCCAACCCTGTGCCCGTGCGCATCGAGGTTGTCAGGCCCACCTCTGTGGTCTCCACCAACTCCACAAACGCCCACTACAACATGTACGCCTACGTGATAAAAACGTGGCAGAACTGCACCGGAACAGGTTGCGACGACATCGGCGTGGACTACACTGGGGCAACACCCACCATCCAGTATACCCTGTACCTGACGGCCGCAGAGCACACCATGTTCCAATTCTTCGTGTTCGGCTATCAGGTGTCCACCGGCGCGCAGACGGGCCAGTACACATTCAGCATACCCAAGATCGGCATGCGCTGAACCGTATCGGAGCCTACCGGCGGATACTTTGGATGAAAATCGCAAGGCGGCCTTGATTTCTACATGAAATCCAGCCAAGAGACATTTGGCTGGATTTTTGCATTGCAGCCAGGAGCGTGATGATTCTGAATGCATGCGCATGCTTTTTAGGGCGGAAATTCATGGTTCAGTCGCTTGGCGCCTTGAATTCATGCGGGCGTATTCCGAGCACGCGACAAGAGGGTGGGGTCCGATGCCGCAGTTAACATACAGGACATCAGGCGCGATTCTGGGCGCGGTCATCGTGGTTGTGTTGGCTGCGGCGATCACGTATTCCCCGGCGCGAGCGCAGACCATCTACCACTACCAGGACCCGTCGGGCACGGTGCATCTCTCCGACATCCAGACCACGTCTGAGTACAGGCCTTTCTTCTATTTCCGCATCCCCAAGGGGGCGGACAGGGCCCAGATCGCGGCGATCATCGCCAAGGAGGCTGGGCGCTACGGGCTGGACCCCTCGCTGGTGACGGCCATGGTGGAGGTGGAGTCGGGATTTCAGGTGCGGGCAGTCTCGCCCAAGGGCGCGCAGGGTCTGATGCAGATCATGCCCGGCACCGCGCAGGACCTCAAACTCAAGGACAGCTTCGACGCGGCCAAGAACATTGAGGCGGGCTCGCGCTATCTGCGCCAGCTTCTGGACCGCTTCGGGGGCAACGTGCGCCTGGCCCTGGCGGCCTACAACGCCGGCCCGGGCACGGTGAGCCGCTGCGGCGGCGTGCCCAACATCTCGGAGACGAAATCCTACATCGAGAAGGTCAAGGCGCGCTACGGCAAGGCCATCTGAGCGCATCCTCACGCCCCCGGCCTGAACCTCTACCAGCCAGGGCGCACTGTCCGGCAGGCCACCGGCGCGTTACCCGCTTCCGGGGAGGCCCGCCGGAGCGGCCATCCAATCTCCGTCCTTACATCTTGCCCGCCAGGGCGGCCATGAACCTATCGCCCCAGAGCAGGGCGGCCATGCACCCCAGGCATAGGAACGGGCCGAAGGGGATGCGCAGCGGGCCTTGCTCCCTGGAGGCCAGCTTGAACAGCGGGGCCAGCACCAGCGCCCCCACGGCTCCGAAGAGAACCGCCGCCGGAAGGGTCATCCAGCCGGTGAGGCCGCCGATCATGAGCATGAGCTTCACGTCGCCCAGGCCCAGGCCCTCCACGCCGCGCAGGCGCATGTGCACGAAGCGCAGCAGCCAGAACACGCCGAAGCCGCCAGCGGCCCCGATGAGGCTCTGGTCCCAGGGCAGGCCCAGGCAGAGGATGCCCGTGCCCACGCCAAGGACCGCGCCGGGGTATGTGAGCATGTCCGGCAGGATGAAGAGCACCAGGTCGATGAAGGAGGCCACCAGGAACACCCCGCCCACGGCCATGAGCGCGAGCCAGGCCGGGCCGGGGCCGAACTTGAGGGCGATGGCCACGGCCCAGGCGCAGCTCAGGGCCTCCATGAGCGGATAGCGCCAGGAGATGGGCGCCTTGCACCGGGCGCAACGCCCGCGAAGCAGAATCCAGGAGAGCAGGGGGATGTTCTCCCACCAGCGCAGCTTGCCTTTGCAGTTGGGGCAGTGCGACCCCGGGAACACGATGGACTGCTCCGTAAGGTAGCGGTGCACGCACACCGTATAGAAGCTCCCGAGCACCAGCCCGAGAACCCCGGCCATCCAGGGGAACAGCGGCAACAGTTCTTTTGGAAACATCTGACCATCCTGTTTTTTCGCAATCTACGCCAAAGCCTCCAGGCCAACAAGGTATGACTCGGAACCGGATCCCGGTTGTGGTTGCCATGAGCGTCATCATCAGGAGGCTCGGCCTTCCGTGCGGCCAACAGTGGAGGAGCGGCGTGCGGCATGCATGCCCTCTTCCGGTAGGATGACAATTGCCCAATCTGAAGCAGGTGTTGTAGGGTCAGGGCCATGAAACACGCGGTCATGATACCCAAGTGGACGATCGCGGCCCCGGCCGTTGCCTGGTCCCTCTATGCCTGCGCCGGGCTCGGCCTGGGAGCGTGGTTCCAGTCCC
>JBKICO010000192.1:0-5828 GCA_046567065.1 Acidobacteriota bacterium | reverse complement strand
GCCCCTACGCGGATAAGTTCTACGAGATGCTGGGGAGCCTGGCGAGCGGAGCGGATTCGTCCGTCCACCCCTTGCTGGAGGTGCGCGAGGAGATCAAGACGACTCTGATCGTGCTGGTCACCTCCGACCGCGGTTTGTGCGGCTCCTTCAACGGCAGCCTGATCTCGATGGCCTTGAAGCTCGCCAAAGAGAAGGCCGCCCAGGGCAAGACGGTGAAGTTCGTCTGCATGGGCAAGAAAGCCCGTGACGCCGTGCGCAAGAGCCCCTACGAAATCGTGGCCGCCTTTGCCGACCAGATGGGCTCCTTCGATTACTCCGTGGCCCTGAAGCTGGGCATGGAGATCATCAGCGGCTACATCAAGGGCGACTTCGACGAGGTCGAGCTGGTCTTCGGCAAGTTCATCTCCATCCCCAGGCAGGAGCCCACGACTCTGACGCTCCTGCCCATGGCTGCTGACGGCGAAACACCCGCCGAAACGGCTGGGCCCAAGCAAGAGTACCTCTACGAACCTTCGGTGGAAGGCCTTCTGGCCGAATTGCTGCCCCGGTTCGTCAACGTCCAGATCTATCGCGGCATGCTCGACACCTCCGCGTCCGAACACGCGGCACGTATGCGGGCAATGGATAACGCCACGAGGAACTGCGACGATATGGTGGGCACCCTGACACTGGTTTACAACAAGGCCCGGCAGGCGAGCATCACCAAAGAGTTGATGGACATCGTCGGCGGAACCGAAGCGCTCAAAGGATAAAGGGGGCGATACTATCATGAGCGGTGTCAAAGGCAAAATCGTGCAAGTCATCGGCGCGGTGGTTGACCTCGAATTTCCCGAGGGTCAGCTCCCCGCCATCATGAACGCCATTCATTTGGTGAATGAAAACAACATCAACGCGAAGAACCTCGTTCTCGAAGTCGCCCAGCACCTGGGCAACAACGTGGTTCGCACCATCGCCATGGACGCCACCGACGGTCTGGTGCGCGGCATGGTGGGCGAAGACACCGGCAAGCCCATCCAGGCTCCGGTCGGCCGCGCCCCCCTGGGCCGCATCATGAACGTCGTGGGCCTGCCCGTGGACGAAATGGGCCCCATCGAGGCTACCGAGTTCCTGCCCATCCACAGGACCGCCCCTGCTTTCGTCGAGCTCTCCACCAAGGTCGAAGTGCTGGAGACCGGCATCAAGGTCGTGGACCTTCTGATCCCCTTCCCCAAGGGCGGCAAGATGGGCCTCTTCGGCGGCGCCGGCGTGGGCAAGACCGTTATTCTCATGGAGATGATCAACAACATCGCGAAGCACCACGGCGGTCTGTCCGTGTTCGCGGGCGTTGGCGAGCGCACCCGTGAGGGCAACGACCTCTACCACGAGTTCAAGGACGCCGGAATTCTGGACAAAGCCGCGTTGGTTTACGGCCAGATGAACGAGCCCCCGGGAGCCCGCGCCCGCGTCGCGCTGACCGCCCTGACCGTCGCGGAATACTTCCGTGACGCCGAAGGCCAGGACGTGCTGCTCTTCGTCGACAACATCTTCCGTTTCACCCAGGCGAACTCGGAAGTGTCGGCTCTGCTCGGCCGCATGCCCTCCGCGGTGGGTTACCAGCCCACCCTCGGCACCGACCTCGGCGCCCTGCAGGAGCGCATCACCTCCACCACCAAGGGTTCCATCACCTCGGTGCAGGCCGTGTATGTGCCCGCGGACGACTTGACCGACCCCGCGCCGGCCACCACGTTCTCGCACCTGGACGGCACCCTGGTTCTCTCGCGCCAGATCGCGGAGCTGGGCATCTACCCCGCGGTGGACCCCCTTGACTCCACGTCCCGCATCCTGGACCCCCTGGTCCTGGGCAACGAGCACTACTTCACCGCCCGCGCGGTCCAGCAGATCCTTCAGAAGTACAAGGACCTGCAGGACATCATCGCGATCCTGGGCATGGACGAGCTCTCCGACGAAGACAAGCTGACCGTCAGCCGCGCCCGTAAGATCCAGCGCTTCCTGTCGCAGCCCTTCTTCGTCGCCGCCCAGTTCACCGGCAAGGAAGGCCGCTACGTGAAGCTCGAGGACACCATCCGCGGCTTCAAGGAGATCATCGAGGGCAAGCACGACGACCTCCCCGAAGGCGCCTTCTACATGGTCGGCACCATCGAGGAAGCCGCTTCCAAAGCCAAGGAGATCTAGTAAGCCATGGCCAAAGAACTCCGCCTTGAAATCGTCACGCCGGACCGCTTGGTCGTGTCCTCCGACGTCGAGTACGTCGGCGCTCCCGGTGTGCTCGGCGAGTTCGGCGTGCTGGCCGGCCACGTACCCTTCCTCTCCGCCCTTGGCATCGGCAACCTGCACTACAACGTAGACGGCAAGACCTTCTATGTCTTCGTTGCTGGCGGTTTCGCCGAGGTCAGCGGGAACAAGGTTACTGTCCTGGCCGAAGTGGCCGAAAAGGCCGAGGAGATCGACATCGAACGCGCCCGCCGCGCTGAAGAGCGTGCGCGGACCCGTAAAACCAAACAACAGGAAGCCATCGACGACGCCCGCGTCAACGCTGCTCTGCAGCGCGCGCTGGCGAGGATGAGCTGCCGCACCGCGGCCCAGTCCGCGGGTACCTGCTCGCGCTAGCTTCCAAGTCCCGCCGTCCGGCAACGGGCTGAGGGCACTGCAAGACGACAAAGGCAGGCTGGTTTTCCAGCCTGCCTTTTTCGTTTGCGAGCCTTGGCCGGGCTTGAATCCTGGCACAGGCTGTGACAAACCACGCCTACATCATGCGAACGCGAGGAATACGATGACCCCAACAGTTGGAGCCCTGGTGCTGGCAGCGGGAAAGGGCACCCGCATGTACTCAGAGGAGCCCAAGGTGTTGCGCACCCTGCTGGGCGAGCACATGCTGGGCTACGTCCTGGATAGCCTCAAGCCGGGCTTCGATGATCGCATTCATGTCGTGGTCGGCTTCCGCGCCGAGTCGGTCCGGAAGGCCTTCCCCCAACTGGAAGGGCGCTTCGTACTCCAGGAGCGGCAACTCGGCACGGGCCACGCCCTGCAGTGCGCCTGGAACGACATCACAGCCGCAGGTTACGAATACGTCCTGGTGGTCAACGGCGATGTGCCCCTGGCAACCAGCGATGAGCTGGAGGGGTTCGTGGCCAGGGCCTGCGCCGACCAGGCCGACGTGGCCTTTCTGACCATCCAGCTCTCCGACGCCGGGGCTTACGGGCGGGTGGTGCGCCACGCTTCCGGCCACGCGGCAATAGTGGAGGCCAAGGATTACGACGAGGCCGTGCACGGAGCCGCCACCGGCGAGATCAACGCGGGCGTCTATCTGCTGCGCGTTGCCACGGTGGAGCACGTGCTGTTCTCGCTCTCCAACGCCAACCGCGGCGGCGAATTCTACATCACCGACCTGGCCGAGCTGGTGGCCAAGAACGGCGGCAAGGTCCAGGCCGTGTGCCGCGGCCGCGACGTCAACCTGCTGGGCATCAACAACGCCCGCGAGCTGATCGAGGCCGAGGAGGCCCTGCGCAGCCGCATCGTCGAAAGCTGGCTGGACAGGGGCGTGGTCATCCGCCAACCGGGCAGCGTGCGCATCGGCCCCCACGTGACGCTGACACCCGGCTGCGAGATTTGCGGGCCTTGCGACATCCTGGGCGAGAGCGTGGTTCAGGCCGGGGCCGTGGTGGAGCCGCACTGTTTCGTGAAGAACAGCCGCATCGGCCCCCGCTGTGTGCTGCGCGCCTTCTCTCACGCGGAATCCGCCCAGATGGACCAGGACAGCCAGGCCGGGCCCTATGCGCGCCTGCGCCCCGGGGCCGTGATGCGCGAGGATTCGCGCGTGGGCAACTTCGTGGAAATGAAGAAGGCCGAGCTGGGCGCGGGAGCCAAGGCCAGCCACCTGACCTACCTGGGAGACGCCGAGATAGGCCCCGGGGTCAACGTGGGCGCGGGCACCATCACCTGCAACTACGACGGCAAGAACAAATTTAAGACCGTGGTCAAGGCGGGTGCGTTCATAGGCAGCAACACCGCGCTGGTGGCCCCGGTGACTGTTGGCGAAAATGCCCTTGTGGGCGCGGGATCAGTGATTACTATGGATGTGCCGGACGGCGGGCTCGCGCTTGCGCGGGGCCGCCAGGTGAACAAGCAGCGTTAAGCCTGGCTTGATTTCGCCTGTCAAACCGGTTAGGAGTCGGGCATGGACATCATCGACACCTTAGAAGAGCGCATCGCGCAACTGGTGAGCCGCCTCAAAGCCCTTGAAGAAGAAAACAGGGAGCTCAAGGCCGCGATGGAAAGGGATAATGCCTCGATGAAAGAGGCCCTGGACCAGGAACGCCAGAAGAAGGACGCGGTGTTGTCCCGGGTGGATCAGTTGCTCAGGAAGTTGCAAGAGGAGCCGATCTAAGTTGAAACCCGATGCCTAGTTACAGCAAGGTTGTCATTGGTCTTGAACTTTCCTTCAAGACCGACGCGGAGCCGGAACGCGTTGAACAAGCCAAGATGTTGGTTGAAGATCGCTTCAGGTTGCTCAATCCGGCCAATAAGAACCTGAGCAAGGAAAAACTGCTGACGTTTGTGGCCTTGGGCCTGGCGGACGATTTGATCATGGCCAACCAGAAGCTTGCAGAGATGGAAGAGAAGCTCGACAAGATTCTGAACAGGATAAAAGTGCCGGACCTGAAACAACCGGCGTCGTAATTGATATTTCCCTGGAGTGTGCGTGATCGTTGATGGGTTTTTGAGCCGATACTCACAAAACGGGTGACGCTCCGAGGCTGCCTGTGCGCAGACCCGCCCCGCGGGGAGCCTGATGGCAGCGCAGTGTCGCCCACCTTGCTCAGCAAGGTTCATAACCCCTCTTCGACACGGCTCTCCGGGGCTTCGGCCACCTCGCCGTTTCCGGACGGCGTATTCGTCCCTCCTCCGCCTTGCCCCTCCTCAGTGAAATGAGGTCCATAGCGTTCAGCGCACTCTCGCATCTCCAAGGGCGCGCCCTGTTTGGGCGCGTACTATCGGACCACGGTCCGTGACACAATAAAGGAGTCATTCTATGGACTTCAGCGTACTCCTGATCGGAGTGGGCGGTTTGGCCGCAGGTGCGGCCGGCGGTTGGCTGCTCAACCGCATGATCACCACGAAAACCTTCGCGGAAGCCAAGACCCTGGCCGAGCGCATCCTGGAAGAGGCCCGCAAGGAAGCCCAGGCCCACAAGAAGGAGATCATCCTTCAAACCCAGGACGACCTGTACAAGCAGAAGCTCGAACACGAGCGCGAGGTGAAGGAGCGCGAAAGCCAGATCCTGCGCAAGGAATCCTCCCTGCAGGAGAAGCTGGACAAGCTCGAATCCAAGCTCGAAAAGGCCACCCAGAAGGAATCCGACCTGCTCTCGCAGGAGAAGCGCCTGACCCAGCAGGAAAAGACCCTGGAGGAAAAGGAAGCCCGCCTCGAGGAGGGCGTCCAGGAGCAGGAGCGCAAGCTCCAGGAAATTTCCGGCATGACCGCCGAGGAGGCCCGCAAGGTCCTCATGGCGGACATGGAGAGCCGCACCCGCCACGAGGCGGCGCGCATGATCCGCCAGATCGAGACCGAGGCCAAGGAAGAGGCGGGCAAGAAGAGCAAGGAGATCCTGGCCCTGGCCATCCAGCGCTACGCGGGCGACTACGTCTCCGAGCAGACCGTCACCGCCGTGGCCCTGCCCAGCGAGGAGATGAAGGGCCGCATCATCGGCCGCGAGGGCCGCAACATCCGCGCCCTTGAAGCCGCCACGGGCGTCGACCTGATCATCGACGACACCCCCGAGACGGTCATTCTCTCCGCCTTCTCCCCAATCCGCCGCCAGATCGCCAAGA
>JBKICO010000191.1:0-3910 GCA_046567065.1 Acidobacteriota bacterium | reverse complement strand
CCCGACGCCTCCGGCACCGGCCGCTTCCTGCTCGTCTCGGGCATCCGCTACTCCTTCGACCCGCGCCGCCCGCAGGGACAGCGCATCGTCACGGCCGAGATCCTCGGCACGGACGGCGGATTTGCTCCGGTGCAGCCGGACAAGACCTACTCCCTGGCCACCAGCGGCTACCTGCTCAAGGGCGGGGACGGCTACGCCATGCTCAAGGAGAAGGCCAAGCGGGTCTACGCCTTCGGCGCGCCCATCAGCGACGCCCTGGCGGACCACTTCGCCGGGCACTCCCCCCTCTCCCCGCGACTGGAAGGGCGCATCGTGCGCCTGGGCGACGCACTGCCCAAATAGAAGCACGCCTCCGGCGGCCAGGGGCCCCGCCCCTGGACCCCGCGAGAGGGATTTCATCCCTCTCGACTCCCTTTCCGCTTCGCTTCCCATGCGGCTGCGATCGTGTTCTCCGTCACTGATGGCTGGCCATTCAGGATAAGTCGCCCATTTGATAAGACAGCTGTATTTCTCTTCCGCGATGAGACGCATCGTCTGCAGGGGTGGCCCCGCCTTGACGACCCCGCCCCCCGGGCCTACCTTCCCCTCCGTGAGCGCCTCAGATCTGTTCCGTTCCTTCCGCCACCGCAACTACCGCCTCTATTTCAGCGGGCAGTTGGTCTCCCTCACTGGCACCTGGATGCAAAGCACCGCCCAGGGCTGGCTGGTCTACCGCCTGACGGGCTCCAGCATGGCGCTGGGCATGGTGGGCTTCGCATCCCTGATCCCGGTGCTGGTCCTGGGGCTTTTCGGCGGGGTGCTGGCCGACAGGCTGCCCAAGCGCAACCTGCTCATCGCGGCCCAGGCCCTGGCCATGCTCCAGGCCGCGGCGCTGAGCTGGCTCACCTTCTCCGAACAGGTGCAGGTCTGGCAGGTGGTGGCCTTCGCGGCCTGCCTGGGCGTGGTCAACGCCGTGGAGCTGCCCACGCGCCACTCCTTCGTGGTGGAGATGGTCGGCAAGGAGGACCTGCACAACGCCATCGCGCTCAACTCCTCCATTTTCCACCTGGCGCGCGTGCTGGGTCCGCTGGCTGCGGGCGCGGTGCTGGGCTGGGTGGGCGAAGGGGCCTGCTTCGCCATCAACGCGGTCAGCTTCCTGGCGGTGATCGCGGGGCTCGCGGCCATGCGCCTGGAGCACTCCCCACCCAAACCCGCCCCGGCGGGCGTGCGCGAACACCTGGCCCAGGGGCTGGCCTTCGCCTGGAAGACGCCGCTCATCCGCGCCATCCTGGCGCTCATCAGCCTCGTGAGCCTGGTTGGCTCCTCAAACCTGATCCTGCTGCCGGTCTTCGCGGGGGATGTGTTCGGGCGCGGGCCGGAGGGCCTGGGCCTGCTCACGGCGGGCTCCGGCGTGGGCAGCCTGCTGGGGGCGCTGTTCATGGCCGGGCGGGGCAAGGCCGCCGGGTTCGGGCGGTTGGCCTTCCGGGGCGGGCTGCTCATGGGCGCGGCCCTGGTGCTCTTCGCCTACGCGCCCTCGATCTGGCTGGCCGCAGTGTGCATCGTGCCCACGGGCTTCGGGTTCATGGCGCTCATGGCCAGTTGCAACACCATGCTCCAGTTCTGCGCGCCGGACGACATGCGCGGCCGGGTGATGTCGCTCTACACCATGCTCTACATGGGCATGGCCCCCTTCGGGGCGCTTCTGGCGGGCGGGCTGGCCCAGTGGCTGGGCGCGCCCATGACGGTGGGGATTCTGGGGGTCTGCTGCCTGGCCGGGGCCTTGGGGCCGGGCCGGGCAGTGGGGCGCGCCGCCTGCAAAGCGGGGCCGGTCAAAGGCCTTTCTTGACGCTCACATAGAGCATGCGCGCCACCACGCCCATGAGCGGCGCGCCCAGGGCGAAGAAGATGGCCACGGAGAAGTTATCCCGAACCCAGGGGATCTGGCCGAAGAAATAGCCCCCGAACAGGTAGAGCGGGGTCCAGACGATCTTGCCCACGGCGTTGAAGTACAGAAACTCCCGCCAGCCCATGCCCACCATGCCGCCCGCAAGAGGGGCCAGCGAACGCAGCACCGGCACGAAGCGCGCGGCCACGATGGTCACGCCGCCGTGGCGCTCGTAGTAGCCGTGGGCCTGGGCCAGGGCCTCGTCCGAGACGAAGGGGATGCGGTGGCCCTCCAGGTACCGCCTGCCCAGGAAGCGCCCTATGGCGAAGTTGAGGCTGTCGCCCAGGAAGGCGGCGAGGCCCATGAGCCCGAGCGTCCACCACACGTCGAAGGCCGCGCCCTGTGACGCCAGCGCCCCCACGGCGAAGAGCACCGTGTCGGAAGGCAGGACCGTGGCCACCACCAGCCCCGTCTCCGCGAAGAGCACCAGGAACATGAGCCCGTAGGCCCAAGCCCCGCACTCGCGGGACAGGTCCAGCAGGTGCCCGTCCAGATGCATGAGCGTTTCCCAGACGTCGGCCGGGCTCACTCGCCGGAGTCCTCCTTGCGGGGCTCGGTGTCGGTCGCCTCATCCCCGGCGGAGGCCTTCGGGGCTGGCATGGGCTTGCCGATGAGTTCCCCGAAGCGCTCCGCGTCGAGAACCTCCACCTTCAGCAGTTCCTGGGCCACGATTTCAAGGTTCTCGCCGTGTTCGTCCAGCAGGCCGCGCACGCGGCCTTTGGCCTCGTCGAGCAGGGCCTTGACCTCCTCATCGAGGCTGGCCGCCGTGGCCTCGCTGTACTCCTTGCCCAGAAGCGGGGCCTGCTCCGGGCTCAGGAACATGGGCCGCGCGCCCCTGGGGTAGGTGGAGAGGCCCAGGGTCTTGCCCATGCCGTACTCGGCCACCATGGCCCGGGCGATGTCCGTGGCGCGCTGCAGGTCGTTGTGGGCGCCGGTGGAGATCTCGCCGAAGGTTTTCTCCTCGGCCACGCGCCCGCCCAGCAGCACGTCGATGCGGCCCAGCAGCTCCTGACGGGTCATGAGGTAGCGGTCCTCCGTGGGGAGCTGCTGGGTGTAGCCCAGGGCGCCCAGGCCGCGCGGGATGATGGATATCTTGCTTACCGGGTCCGTGCCGGGGGTGAAGGCGGCCACCAGGGCGTGCCCGGTCTCGTGGTAGGCCACGATCTTCTTTTCCTTGGGGTTGATGACCCTGTTCTTCTTCTCCAGCCCGGCGATCACGCGGTCCACGGCCTCGGAGAGGTCCTCCATGTCCACGGCGTCCTTGCGGCGGCGGGCGGCCAGCAGCGCGCCCTCGTTGATGATGTTGGCCAGGTCCGCGCCGGAGAAGCCGGGGGTCTTCTGGGCCAGCACCTTGAGGTCCACCGAGGGGGCCAGCTTCACGTTGCGGGCATGGACCTCCAGAATTTCCAGGCGGCCCTTGAGGTCGGGCTTGTCCACCAGCACCTGGCGGTCGAAGCGCCCGGCGCGCAGCAGGGCCGGGTCCAGCGTTTCGGGGCGGTTGGTGGCGGACATGATCACCACGCCCACCCGGGGGTCGAAGCCGTCCATCTCCACCAGGAGCTGGTTGAGCGTCTGCTCGCGTTCGTCGTGCCCGCCGAAGCCGCCAACGCCGCGCGCCTTGCCGATGGCGTCCAGCTCGTCGATGAAGATGATGCAGGGGGCCTTCTCGCGGGCCTGGGTGAACAGCTCGCGCACGCGCGAGGCGCCGACGCCCACGAACAGCTCCACGAATTCGGAGCCTGAGATCGAAAAGAACGGCACGTGGGCCTCGCCCGCCACGGCGCGGGCCAGCAGGGTCTTGCCCGTGCCCGGAGGCCCCACCAGGAGCACGCCCTTGGGCATGCGCCCGCCCAGGTTCTGGAAGCGCCCGGGCTCGGTGAGGAAGTCCACGATCTCCTTGAGCTCCTCCTTGGCCTCGTCGCACCCGGCCACGTCGGCAAAGGTGGTGGTCAGGTCGGACTCGGCCACGATCTTGGCCTTGCTGCG
>JBKICO010000190.1:0-5151 GCA_046567065.1 Acidobacteriota bacterium | reverse complement strand
CTGGAGCCCGGCCCGCAGGGGCGCGTGCTCTTCGCGCTGCCCTGGCACCATCGCTGGGCCGCCGAGGTGGACGGCAAACCCGTGTGCCCCGAGCCCGGCCCGGCCGGGGTGGTGGCGGTGCCCGTTGCGGCGGGTGCCCGTCAGGTGGCCCTGCGCTTCGCCGATTGAGCCGGAATTCAGGCGGAAGCGCCGCCCTTGCGGTCGCCCTGGCCTTGGAGTAGAAGCGGCGAGCTTCCGTCAGGAACCCTCCAGGACACGCAACCCCATATGTCCAAGCACGAGATCATCCTTTCCCTGCTCACCAAGCCCTATACCCTCGTGGATGGGGTCTTCCACTGCGTCGAGGCGGTGCCAACCGCCAAGAGCGCGGGCGGCGGCCTCGCGGGCGGCCTCCAGGGCTTCCTCAAGCGCTGGCCCAGGCTCTACCGCTTCCTGGTGGAGGCGTTCTCCCCGGTGCTGGTCTCCCGGGCCATGCGTGAAGGCCTGGCAAAGGCCCTGGCCGAGTGCCCCCCGCCCATGACCGTGGTCAACCTGGGCAGCGGCCCCCTGGGCCTGCCGGGCCGCCCGGACATCATCAACGTGGACATCACGCCCTTCGACTGCGTGGATATCTGCGCCGACGCGGCGGACCTGCCCTTCCCCGACGCCTCCGTGGACTGCCTGTTCAACCTGGCCATGCTCGAACACGTGCCGGACCCCCAGGCCGTGCTGGGTCAGATGCGCCGCGTGCTCAAGCCGGGCGGGCGCGTCTGCTGCTTCATCCCCTTCGGCCAGCCCCTGCACGCCGCCCCTTCGGACTACAACCGCTGGACGCGAAACGGCGCGTTAGAGCTGTTCAAGGGGTACGAGCGGGTGGAAGTAGCCGTGGGGGCGGGGCCGACGTCCTGCTGGCTGTGGATGACCGTGGAGTGGCTCTCGCTGCTGCTGAGCTTCGGCAGCGCCAAGGCCCGGGACCTGCTGGCCCTGGGGCTCATGCTGACCCTTTTTCCGCTCAAACACCTGGACCGCCTGCTGGAGCGCCAGCCCGGCGCGGAGCGCATCGCGTCCGGGTTCTTCGTCACCGCCGTCAAGGCCGGATGACCGCTGGAGACACCATGAAGGCCAAATTGGAAGATTCCGGCATCAAGGAGCATTGGACGAGCCAGGCCAAGCGCCACGGCGCCTCGCACTGCGCCTCCTGGTCCGACGCCAACGCCATCGAGATCGAAAAACGCGTCATCGCCCCGCGCCTGCGCGAAGGCACCAGGGTGCTGGACATCGGCTGCTCCAACGGGCACGCCACCCTGGCCTATGCCCGGTCCATCGACATCGACATCACCGGCATGGACTACGTGCCCGAGATGATCGAGGCCGCCCGCGGGCACCTGCGCGAGGCCGCCCCGACCCTGCGCGGGCGCGCCAGCTTCGAAACGGGCGACATCCGCGCGCTGCCCTTCGAGAGCGCCAGCTTCGATACAGTCATCACCACCCGCGTGGTCATCAACCTGCAGAACCCCGAGGCCCAGGAGCAGGGCATCCGCGAGTGCCTGCGCGTGGCGCGCCCCGGGGGCGAGGTGCTGCTCTCCGAGGCCACCCTGCAGGGCCTCGAAGCCCTGAATCGTCTGCGCGCGGAGCTGGGCCAGAAGCCCCTCTCCATGCCCGCCTTCAACCTGTACCTGGACGCCG
Organism: Acidobacteriota bacterium; assembly: GCA_046567065.1. Classification (GTDB taxonomy): domain Bacteria; phylum Desulfobacterota; class Desulfovibrionia; order Desulfovibrionales; family Desulfovibrionaceae; genus Fundidesulfovibrio. The sequence continues at coordinate 3,486 of JBKICO010000190.1, read as the reverse complement.
AGGCCCTGGCCGCCAAGGACTGGGGGCCGGGCGTCACGGTGGAGGCGCTGGAGTTCTCCAGCACCTATTACCTGTTCACCCGCGTGCTCAAGCCGCTGCTGGAGCACCTGCCCGGGTCGCTGGTCAAGGCCGCCGACCCCCTGAGCGAGGTCAACCGCCTGGCCGGGATGCTGCCCTCCTGGGGTGACTACGGGGTGCAGAAGCTGTTCATCCTGCGTAAAACCGGCTAGGAAGCCCCATGCCCAGCCTGGATATTTCCGTCGTCATACCCGTGTACAACGGCCGCGCCACGGTTCCCGCCCTGTGGGAGCGCCTGCGCGCCGTGCTGGACATCTGCGCGGGGAGCTACGAGGTCATCTTCGTGGACGACGCCAGCCCGGACGGCAGCTGGAGCGCCCTGGAGGAGCTGGCCGCAGCCGATCCGCGCTGCAAGGCCATCCACATGATGCGCAACCAGGGGCAGCACAACGCGCTGCTCTGCGGCATCCGCGCGGCCTCGCACCCGGTCATCGTGACCATGGACGACGACCTGCAGCACCCCCCGGAAGAGATCCCCAAACTGCTGGCGGAGTTCGCCAAGGGCCACGCCGTGGTCTACGGGGCCTGCGCCCAGGAGCAGCACGGCCTGCTGCGCAACCTGGCCTCGCGCCTGACCAAGCGGGTGCTCCAGCAGGCCATGGGCGTGGCCGCGGCCCAGAGCGTCTCGGCCTTCCGCGTGTTCCGCACCGAGCTGCGCGACGCCTTCGCGGACTGCCGCAACCCCCTGCCCAACATCGACGTGATGCTCTCCTGGGGCACCACCCGTTTCGGCGCGGTGCAGGTGCGCCACGAACCCCGGCGCGAGGGCGTTTCGGGCTACAACCTGCGCAAGCTGCTCATCCACGCCGTGAACATGATCACCGGGTACACGGTGCTGCCCCTGCAACTGGCCAGCCTGGTGGGCTTCGTGCTGACCCTGGCGGGCGTGGGGCTCCTGGCCTTCGTGCTGGGGCGCTACCTGATCCAGGGCACCACCATGCAGGGCTTCCCCTTCCTGGCCTCGATCATCTGCATCTTTTCCGGCGCGCAGCTCTTCGCCCTGGGCATCATCGGGGAGTATTTCGCCCGCATGTACCTTCGCCTCATGGACAAGCCCGTGTACACCGAGGCCCAGCGCCTGAATTTTCCGGAGCCCCGCAAGCAGTGATGAACTACCGCATCCCCTTCAACCGTCCCTGTTTCGCCGGGGCCGAGCAGCGGCACATCATCGAAGCCCTGGCCAGCGGCAAGATCTCCGGCGACGGCCTCTTCAGCCGCAAGTGCCACGAACTGCTGGAGCGGGAGCTGGGTGCCGCCAAGGTGCTGCTGACCACGTCCTGCACGCACGCCCTGGAGATGGCGGCCCTGCTGCTGCGCCTGGAGCCCGGCCAAGAGGTGGTGGTGCCCTCGTTCACCTTCGTCTCCTCGGTGAACGCCTTCATCCTGCGCGGGGCCAAGCCCGTGTTCGCGGATATCCGCCCCGACACCCTGAACCTGGACGAGAACGCCCTGGAATCGCTCCTGACCCCGGCCACCAGGGCCGTGGTGGCCGTGCACTACGCCGGGGTGGGCTGCGAGATGGACCGCATCCTGGGGCTCACCGCCCCGCTGGGCGCGGCCCTGGTGGAGGACAACGCCCACGGCCTGTTCGGCACCTACAGGGGCAGGCCCCTGGGCAGCTTCGGGGCCCTGGCCACCCAGAGCTTCCACGAGACCAAGAACTTCACCTGCGGCGAGGGCGGGGCGCTGGTCGTCAACGACCCGGAGCTGGCCGCGCGCGCCGAGGTCATCCGCGAAAAGGGCACCAACCGCTCCAGCTTCTTCCGGGGCGAGGTGGACAAGTACACCTGGGTGGACCTGGGATCGAGCTACCTGCCCTCCGAGGTGCTGGCCGCCTTCCTCTACGCCCAGTTGGAGAAGCGCGAACAGATCCAGGCCAAACGCCGCGCCATCTGGGAGCGCTACCGCGATGGCCTTGCCGGATGGGCCGCCGCCAACGGGGTGCGCTTGCCCGTGGTCCCAGAGCACTGCGGTCAGTCCTACCACATGTTCCACATGCTCATGCCCTCGCTGGAATCGCGCCAGCGCCTCATCGGGGAGCTGAAAGCGAAGTCCATCCTGGCCGTGTTCCATTACGTGCCCCTGCATCTTTCCCCCATGGGGCGCAGCTTCGGCGGCCGCCCCGGGCAGTGCCCCGTGGCCGAGGACCTCTCGGACCGCCTGCTGCGCCTGCCCTTCTACAACGACCTGGACGAGGCCGACCAGGACGAGGTCATCGAGGCGGTGGCTTCGTTCAAGCCGTGAGCCCCGGCCATACTCCCCAGCGAGGACAGCCATGAAGGTTGAATTCTACCGCCACGCCCTGGACCAGGCGGATATCGACAAGGTCGTCTCCGTGCTCGGCTCCGTGTTTCTGACCACCGGCCCGGTCACGGCCGAGTTCGAGCGCAAGTTCGCCGCCTACACCGGCGTGCCCCACGTGGTGTGCGTCAACTCCTGCACCGCGGCCATGCATCTGGCCCTGGAGGGCCTGGGCATCGGCCCCGGGGACGAGGTCATCACCACGCCCCTGACCTTCATCGCCTCGGCCACCTGCGTGGAGCACGCCCGGGCCAAGCCCGTGCTCGTGGACGTGGACCCCGCCACCGGCTGCATCGACCCCGCCGCCGTGGAGGCCGCCATCACCCCGCGCACCAAGGCCATCATCCCGGTGCACCTCTACGGCGTCATGTGCGACATGCACACCCTGCGCGCCATCGCGGACAAGCACGGCCTCTTCCTCATCGAGGATTGCGCCCACTGCGTGGAAGGCGAGCGTGACGGTGTGCGGCCAGGCCACCTCTCGGACGCGGCCTGCTACAGCTTCTACGCCACCAAGAACCTGGCCTGCGGCGAGGGCGGCGCTGTCATCACCCGCCACGAGGAGCTGGCCCGCGACGTGAAGCTGCTCACCCTGCACGGCATGAGCAAGAACGCCGCAGGGCGCTACCACGGGGCCTACCAGCACTGGGACATGCTGCGCCTGGGCTGGAAGTGCAACCTGGACGACATCCACTCCGCCCTGCTGGTCAACCAGCTCGACCGGCTGGACGGGCTCTGGGCCAGGCGGCACGAAATATTTCAGCGCTACGAGGCTGCCTTCGAGGGCAAGGTGCAGCGCCCCACGGTGGTCGGCAAGAGCGGCCACCACCTCTACACCGTCTGGGCGGAGCCGGAGTGGCGAGACCAGATCCTCCACGGGCTGCAGCAGCGCGGCGTGGGCGTGGCCGTGAACTTCCGGGCCATCCACAACCTGACCTGGTTCAAGGAAACCTTCGGCTTCAAGCCCGGGGACTTCCCCAACGCCGAAGCCATCGGCGACAGGACCATCTCCATCCCGTTCTACCCGAAGATGACGGATGCCGAGGTGGATTACGTGATCGAGAGCGTGCTGGCGGAGTTCGCGGGATAGCGGACCGAGGAAAAGAG
>JBKICO010000189.1:0-4439 GCA_046567065.1 Acidobacteriota bacterium | reverse complement strand
GATGGCCGGACCGCAGGGCCGGCCAGGCGAAAAGCCCGCGGCCGGGCCTGGCCAGTACCCGGTGGCGCTGGACGTGACCGTGGACTTCCCGGGCAGGATATTCGTCCGGGGCCTCGGGCTCGACTCCATGTGGGCCGGGAACCTGCGCGTGAAAGGCAGCGCGGCCGAACCGAACGTCGAGGGGGGCATACGCATCGTGCGGGGCCAGTTCGACTTTTTCGGCAAGAACTTCGACCTGGCCCGGGGTGAAGTCACCTTCTACGGCACCAGCCCTCCGGTCCCCATGCTCGACATGGAGGCCAAAACCCAGGCCGGGGATATAACCGCGAGCATTCTCGTTTCGGGCAACGCCACCCGGCCGTCCATCGAGTTCGCATCGGACCCGACCGTTCCCCGCGACGAAATTCTGGCCAGAGTGCTCTTCGGCCGCAGCGTCTCCTCGCTCACTCCGCCGCAGGCATTGCAATTGGCCCAGGCAGCGGCCACCTTGAGTGGGGCGGGCGGATCGCTGGGCTTTTTGGGCGCGACCCGCAAGCTGGCGGGGCTCGACTATTTGGGCGTGAAATCCACCGGGCAGAGTATCGGGCAAAGCACCGTGGCCGCGGGCAAGTACATTGCCGACGGAGTTTACGTGGAAGCCAGCCAGGGCCTGGCCGGCACAAGCGGAGCCGTCTCCGTGGAAGTGGACGTGACCAAGAACATCACCGTCGAAAGCAAGATTGGCCTGGACTCCAAGACAGGGGTGGGGGTCAACTGGAAGTTCGATTACTGAGAATACCAGGGAATGCGGCAACGCCCGGCCCGAGCGCTGAACATCGTCTGAAGTCTTGAAAGAAGGCGATGCCGGGTCCGATCCTGCGACGGTGTCGGATGGGGCCGCCTGCTTCCCGCCGGGGCGTTCCTCCTCCAGCCGTCCGGCCTGCCCTGCAAACGATTCAATCCCTGACGCCCTCCTCCCGGCGGCGAGTCCCTGTTCGTCCGCAAGCAGCTTGATTGTGCCTGCGTGGCCGATTGGTCACGATTTGGAACATTTCCTTGCATCCATCCGGCTATTCGGATTAAGTAATAAACCATGAAATCCTGCTCCAGCCTGTTCAAAGCCCTGAGTGACGAAACACGTCTGCGCATCGTCAATCTTCTCGCCGAAGGCGAGCTGTGCGTCTGCGACCTGACCCATGCCCTTGAAATGCCCCAGTCCACGGTCTCCCGCCACTTGGCGCATCTGAAGAACGCGGGCCTCATCAGCGACCGGCGGTACAAGACGTGGGCCTATTACCGGCTCGCGGACGACGCGCCGCCGCTGGCCCGCGAGGTCGTGGGCAGCCTGACGAAGCATATGAGGCTGATCGATCAAGTTCGCAAGGATAAGGCTGCTCTGGGCGAGTATCGTTGCTGCCCGGACCGGAACTGTGAGCAACCACCTAAACGAGGGGGGAGGTCATGAGCGGAAGTCTGCCCATGGAAGACCCCTTGGTCAGGATGCACCGCGAACTCAAGCGGGCATCGGCCAAGGACAAGACGCAGGTCAAATGGGCCATGGTCATCGACCAGGCCAAGTGCATCGGCTGCCACGCCTGCGCCGTGGCCTGCGCGTCCGAGAACCGGCTTGGTCCGGGGGTGGTCTACCGTCCGGTGATGGAGCAGGAGACCGGCACCTACCCCAACGTGGGGCGCCGCTTCCTGCCGCGCCCCTGCATGCAGTGCGAGAATCCGCCCTGCGTGCCGGTGTGTCCGGTGACGGCCACCTACAAGAACGCCCAGGGCGTGACCGTCATGGACTACACGCGCTGCATCGGCTGCCGCTACTGCATCGCCGCCTGCCCCTACGGAGCGCGCTGCGCCGATTTCGGGGGGTTCTACACCTCGCGCACCGCCGAATCCCCCGGGCAAGTGCAGGGACGCTACGCCGCCCGCGCCTACGAGAAAATGAACGCCCCCGAATACGGCAGGAACTGGGGCGAGCGCGGCAAGGGGTCGCCCATCGGCAACGCCCGCAAGTGCCACTTCTGCTTGCACAGGCTGGCCGTGGGGCAGTTGCCCTCCTGCGTGACCAGTTGCGTGGGCCGCGCCACCTACTTCGGGGACCGCACAGACCCGGCGTCTCTGGTGAGCGAACTCATCGGCTCGCCCCGCGCCTACACGCTCAAGCCGGAACTGGGCACCCGCCCCGCCGTGTTCTACCTGGCCTAGGAGGCTCGCCATGAAAGCAAGCGTCAACAAGCCTCTCCTGTACCTGAGCTTCGCCGGTCTGGCCGCGCTGGCTTACGGCGTCGTGGACGTGTTCATCCACCGCGCCGGTGGAACGAACCTGGGCTCGTATGTGCCCTGGGGCATGGGCGTGGTGATGTATCTTCTTTTCGTGGGCTTTTCGGCGGGCGGCCTCCTGGTTTCGGCCCTGACCCAGGTGTTCGGGGTGAAGGAGCTCAAGCCCCTGGGCGGCCTGGCCACCTATGCGGCTCTTGTGGCCGAGGTCTGCGCGGGCATCGCCATCGCCTCGGACCTGGGCCGTTTCGAGCGCATGTTCAATTTCGTGTTCTCGCCGAGCCTCACCTCCCCCATGTGGTGGATGTTCCTGTTCTTCTCGGCGGTGCTGTTCACCTCCCTCATGAAAGCCCTGGCCTTCGCCAGGATGGACGACGCCGTGGTGTCTCTCTGGAGCTGGATTTCCATCCCCGTGGGGCTGTGCTTCTACTTCACCAACGGGTTCTTCTTCTCCGTGCTCACCGGGCATGGCCTGTGGAGCGGGCCGGTGATCCCGGTGCTGTTCGTGGCGGCGGCGCTGCTTTGCGGCGGCGCGCTGGTGTGCGCCCTGGCCTGGTGGAGCAAGACTGACGGAGCAGCCGTGGCCAGACTGTCCGGTGTGGTGCTCTGGCTGCTGGCCGGGTTCGCCTTCCTGGAAGGCCTGTGGCTCTGGATCGGCTGGCAGGGCGGCCGCATGGAGACCGTTGCCGCACTGAAGAATCTCGCCTCCGGCCCCGGCGCATGGGCCTTCTGGGGCCTGCACGTCGTCGTGGGGCTTGCCCTGCCGCTCTTCCTGTTGCCGCAGGCCAAGGACAACCCCGGCCTGGCCGCGTGGGCCTGCCTGCTCATCCTGGCCGGGTTCGCGGGAGCGCGCTGGGCGTTCGTGGTCCCGGCTCAGGGCGTGGCCATGCTGCCGGGGCTGGAAACCGCCTGGCAGCATCCCAGGCTCGCGCTCACCTATCTGCCGAGCCTTGCCGAATGGTGCATGGCGGCGGGCGTGAGCGGACTGGCCCTGTTCGGGTTCGTCATCGGGCCGAGGGCGTTCCCCGGCCTCTACGGAACCGGCCCCCAACACAACCAGGCCCGCTGAGGAGGCAACCGTATGGACCGCAGAGACTTCCTGAAATCCTCCGCTCTTCTCGGTTGCGCCTTGGCCGCCGGAGAAGGGCTTGCCCAGGCAGCTTCGCCGGATGACGCCCCGCCGTCTCCCTATCAGGGGCACAAGCCCGAGGGCATGATCTTCTCGGCCTGCCAGCAGTGCAACACCCAGTGCGGCATCAAGGTGAAGATCGAGGGCGGCAACGTGGTCAAGATAGACGGCAGCCCGCTCTCGCCGTGGACCCTGACGCCGCAGCTCCCCTACAAGACCTCCATGGCGGAGGCGGCCCTGGTCGATGCGCCACTCTGCCCGAAAGGGTATGCGGGCATCCAGACCCTCTACGATCCCTACCGCATCGTGAAGGTGCTCAAACGGGCTGGCAAGCGCGGCGAGAACAAATGGAAGGCCATCCCCTTCGAGCAGGCCGTCAGCGAAATCGCGGACGGGGGCGACCTCTTCGGCGAAGGCAAGGTGGACGGGCTGAAGGACATCCTGGTCTGCCGCGACCCCAAGATTTCCGACGCGCTGATGAAAGACGCCACGGAAGTGACCAACAAGAAGATGACCCTTGAGGAATTCAAGGCCAAGCACGCGGACAACCTCAAGTACCTCATCGACCCCGACCACCCGGATTTCGGCATCAAGAACAACCAGTTCTGCTTGAACTGGGGGCGCCTGAAGGGCGGTCGCAGCGAGCTTATCCGCCGTTTCGCGGAGTTCTCGGGCGGTTCGATCAACTATCACGGCCACACAACGGTGTGCCAGGGCTCGCTGTATTTCTCCTGCAAGGCCATGTCCGACCAGTTCATGGAGGGCAGGTTCACCGACGGCTCCAAGTTCTACTGGCAGGCCGACACCGGCAACGCCAAGTTCATCTTCTTCGTGGGCGCGAACCCCTTCGAGGCCAACTACGGCCCTCCGCTTCGCGCCAGCAAGATCAGCCAACTCACGGCGGACGGCGTGAAAATCGCCGTGGCCGACCCGCGCTGCTCCAAAACCGCCGCCAGGGCCTGGAAGTGGCTGCCGGTACGGCCCGAGGGCATCGGCGCTCTCGCCCAGGCCATGATCCGCTGGATCATCGAGAACAAACGCTTCGACG
>JBKICO010000188.1:0-5555 GCA_046567065.1 Acidobacteriota bacterium | reverse complement strand
TTCGAGACAGTCTACGGCAACCTCGTCGCCATCACGGAGCCCACCTCACGGGCCAAGCCCTTCACGCGCAACAACATCGACGACGAATTCGGGCAGGATGAGCTGGACCTGCTCCAGCAGGCCGTGACCATCCTGCGCAACGAACCGCTGATCTGCCTGGACGTGCTCATCCGCGAGGAGGCCACCCCCGTCACCGCGCGCCTCATCGTGCCGCGCCGCTTCGCGCACATCGCCTACGGCGGGCTCAAGCTCTTCGGCCCGCGCGTCAACGACGTCACGGACCCCACCTATCAGGTGATCTTCTTCCACGACGAGTTCTGGGCTGGCAACGCGGGCAAGGTGCTGCCCGAGAAGGACATCACCATCCGCCTGGCGCTTGGCGAATCGGGCCGGATGATCAAGTTCGTGCGCAACTCCAGCTACCTGGGCGAGTGGAAGAAGGGCGTCTTCGCCGGGGAGGACTGGCGCGCCAAGCTCGGGCGCGAGGGCATCTTCCTGCACTCGGGCTGCCGCCGCGACACCCTGCAGATGAGCAACGGCGACATGCAGACCAAGACCTCGCTGTTCGTGGCGCTCTCAGCCAACGGCAAGACCTCGCTGACCTGCCGGGTGCTGGCCCGCAACATCGGCGAGGAATCCTGGCTGGTGCAGGACGACGGCGGCATCCTCAAGCGCGACGGCTCCTTCCACGGCTTCGAGCAGGGCGGCATCTACGCCAAGACAGACGGCCTGACCCCAAGCGACCAGATCGAGACCTTCTACGGCGCGCTCAAGCCCGACGCCTACCTGGAGAACGTGCACGTCACCCCCGACAAGGGGCTCGATTTCTTCAACATCGAGCGCACCTCCAACGGCCGCGCCGTCATCGAGCGCCGCGACTTCATGCACGCCGCCCGCTTCATCGCGGTGAACGAGGTGGACAACCTCTTCATCATCACGCGCGGGCCCACCATCCCGGCAGTGGCCAAGCTCTCGCCCTGGCAGGCCACGGCCTTCATGGTGCTGGGGCAGTCCATGGAGTCCTCCGCGGGCGACCCCACCCAGGCGGGCAAGATCAAGAACGTCTTCTTCTACGACCCGTTCCTGGCGGGCGACCGCGTGGAGCACGCCCACCTGTTCCACGAGATACTCAAGTGGAACCCGCACATCGACTGCTACCTGCTGAACACCGGCGGCGTGGGCGAAGGCGAGCACTACCACAAGATCACCCTGCACGACACGGTGAACATCCTGGAATCCATCCTGCGGGGCGACCTGGAGGATTGGGAGATCTGCGAGGCCACCGGGCTCAAGGTGCCCAGGGCCGTGCGCGGGGTGGAGTCCATCCTGCTGCAGCCGGAGAAGCTCTACTCCAAGGTGGAGTTCGAGCAGAGGCAGGGCGAGCTGTTCGCCACCAGGAAGGCCATCCTGGAGTCCTACCCGGGGCTGGACAAGGCTATCGTGACCTCCATCAAGAAATAGGCTGGCCCGGCGGCTGCGGCCGCTGACGGCACTTCGCACAGCGCCCCGCGCTCCCTACACCGGGGAACGCGGGGCACGCTTTTCTCGGCTTCACACGCCCGGCCCAGGCCTGTATGCCGCGGCGCCCTTTGTTGGCGTGACCGCCCGGCGAGCCGGACCCCGCCCGTATCCCTTCTTTTTATGGACCGTTGCGGCGCAGATGCGCTATTCTCTAACCAGACTGGCTTCCCCCGGCGTGGCCTGGCCGCGCGGGCGAAAAAGCCGTGGCTCCAACCAGGGGCCGCCCACGGGCCGGAGCGCCGGCGGGCCATCGCCATGTTGCCGAACAAGCCACCCCAACAGCCGGAGACAGAAGACCATGCATCCCGAAATCACCCCTGAGGACGTGGAACTGCTGCGCAGCCAAGGAATGAACGAGGAGGACCTGGCCCACTCCCTGGCCGTGGCCGAACTGGCCCTGGACATCGCCGAGAGAACCGGCTCGGCCCTGGACATGCGCCTGGTGGCGCGCGGGGCTCTCTTCCACGATTTGGGCAAGACGGTGACCCACGCCATCGAGCACGGAAAGCTCGGCGCGGAGCTGGGCGCGAAGCTGGGCCTGCCGCCGGAGGTCTGCACGGTGATGGAGAAGCACATACGGGGCGGCCTCAGCGAGCCCGAAGCCGTGGAGTTCGGGCTGCCCGTCAAGGATTACGCGCTCCACCGCCTGGAGGAGCGCGTGATCATCTATGCGGACCGGCTGGTGGACATCATCACCGAGGGCAAGGTGCCCCTGAGCGGCCCGCGCGACGCGGAGGACCGCTTCGAGGAGATCCTGGCGGCCTACCCCAAATACGGGAAGAACGCCGTCACCATGGCCCGCTACTTCGGCTACCACCGTGAGATTCAGGGGCTCATCGCCGCCGCGGAGAACGTTTCCTCCCCGGCCTGATCCCCGGGCCTGATCCCCCGGGGCTGGGCCTGCCCCGGCCCGCGCCGGGGAGGCCCTTCAAGCCTGGCCGGTCCTTCCAGCCAGGGGACAGAGGACAACAACGCCGCATCAGCCAATTCCCCAAGGGCCGGACTGCGGCCCCGCCCGCACTGTGGAGACCGCCCATGAGCCTGTTCGGATTTCTCAGGAAGAAGAACGCCTGCCTGCTCCTGGCTGACCCGGAGGAAAAAGCCGCCCTCAAGTACCGCCACTTCCGCGACATGCTCGCGGAGAACGACGCGGTGCTCGACGGGCTCGCGGCCCTGGAGCAGACCTACTACGGGGGCGAGCCCTTCACCACCGGCGCGGTGCGGCGCGCCTGCCGCTCCATCGTGGAATCCGCCCGCTGCATGGCCCACTCCCTCAACGAACTCTCGCGCAACCGCCATGAGGGGCTCTCTCCCGCGCTGGATGCCGTGCTGGCCGGAGCCCTGAACGCACTTGAGCCGGTCCCTCCCGGGCCGGAAGCCCCCCCAACAGCCCCGCTCGTGGTCCCGCTTTCGGCGGCTGGCGCCACGGGCGATCCCGCAAGGCAGGACGCCCTGCTGGGCGGCAAGGGCTCCAAGCTGGCCCGGGTGCGCAGCGGCGCAGCCCTGCCCACTCCGGACGGTTTCGTACTGACCACCGCCGCGTTCAGGCTGTTCCTGCGCGCTTCCGGGCTTGATGAGCTTGCGGCAAAGGAGCTGGAGCCCGTCTCCCCCCTGGACCTGCCCGACCTGGAGGCCCGCTCGCTCAGGCTGCGCCGGGCCGTGCGCGAGGCCCCCTTCCCGCCGGAGGTCAGCCGTCAATTCGCTGCCGCCCTGGAAGGCCTCAAGGCCTCCCACGGCGATGGACTGGCCCTGGCGGTGCGCTCCAGCGCCGTGGGGGAGGACGGCGCGGCCAGCTTCGCCGGACAGTACGAATCCGTGCTGAACGTGGCCCCGGATGATCTGGAGGCCGCCTGCCGCCAGGTCTTCGCCAGCAAGTACACCGCGCACGCCATCCTCTACCGGCTGCGCCACGGCCTGGAGGACGCGGACGCGCCCATGGCCGTGCTGGTGCTGGCCATGGTCCGCAGCAGGGTGAGCGGGGTGCTCTACACGGCCGATCCGTCCAACCCGTCTTCCACGGCCTCCCCTTCCGGCGGCGTCATGCGCCTGGACGCCGTGGAGGGCCTGGGGGAGAAGCTGGTCTCCGGCGAGGCCCGGCCCTCGGCCTACAGCCTCTCGCGCGAACCGCTGGGGGTGCTCTCACGCCCCGGGAACGCCCTGCTCACCGACGCCCAGGCCCTGGAGCTCGCCCGCATGGGCCTCGCGCTGGAGGCCTTCTTCGGCTCCCCCCAGGACGTGGAGTGGTGCCTGGACCAGGACGGCTCCCTGGTGGTGGTGCAGTCCAGGCCGCTTGGCGCTCAGGAGCAAAACGAGGCCCAGGCCCTGCCGGACGATTCCTGGGCGGCCGGGCTCAAAGTGATCCTGCAGGGCGGGACCGCCGCCAGCCTCGGGGCCGCAAGCGGCGGGATCGTTCTCGTGGAGGGCGCGGTGCCCGATACCATTCCGGAGGGGGCCATCCTGGCGGCCCGCAACGCCGCCCCGGAGCTGGCCGCCCTGCTGGACAGGGCGGGCGGCGTGGTCACGGCCATGGGCGGCGCGGCCAGCCACTTGGCCTCGGTGGCGAGGGAGATGGGCATCCCGGCCCTGTTCGGCCTCCCAGGCTGCCCCGAGGCCTTCAGCCCCGGCCAGATGGTCACCCTGGACGCCACGGGCGGGCGCGTGCTGGAGGGCCGGGCCGAGCTGCCGCCCTCCTCCCGGCCGAGATCGCGCCTGGTGGACAGCCCCATGCACCGCCGCCTGCGGGCCGCGTTGGACCTGCTCGCGCCCCTGACCCTCACCGACCCGGATTCCGCTGCTTTCAAGCCCGAGAACTGCCGCACCCTGCACGATGTGGTGCGCTACGCCCACGAGATGGGCATGCGGGAGATGTTCGGGCTCTGCGACACCGCCGGGGAGGACGACCTGCCCGTGGCCCGGCTCAAGGCGCAAATCCCCCTCATGCTCTACTGCGTGGACCTGGGCGGCGGCCTGCGCGAAAACCTGACCACCTGCGACGACATCACCCCGGATGACCTGCGCAGCGTGCCCATGCTGGCCGTGTGGCGCGGGTTCACGCACCCCGGCATCACTTGGTCCGGCACCATCGCCTTCGACGCCAGGAGCTTCATGACCCTCATGGCTTCGTCGGCCACCGCCGAGGTGGGCGGGGGCACACCCGGCGGGGACTCCTACGCCATGCTCGGCAGGGACTACCTGAACCTCTCGGCCCGCTTCGGCTACCACTTCGCCAACCTGGACGCCTTTTGCGGCCCCCAGCCGGGCCGCAACCACGTGACCCTGCGCTTCGCGGGCGGCGCGGGTGGGTTCACGGGCAAGTGCCTGCGTGTGGCCTTCCTCTCCCGAGTGCTGGCCAGGCTGGGCTTCACGGTGGAGGCCAGCGGCGACGTGCTGGACGCCTCCCTCAAGGGCGCGCCCCGGCAGGAAACGGAGGACGCGCTGGATCAGCTGGGCCGCCTGCTGGCCTGCAGCAGGCTCCTGGACATGGCCATCACCGGGCAGGCCGAGGTCGAATCGATGTCCGAGGCCTTCCTGCGCGGCGACTACGACCTGCTGGCCAAACGTAGGGAGAACCCCCTGCCGGAGTTCCACTTGGCCCTGGGCGACTGGGAATGCATACCCGATGGCGCGGGGCGCTGCGTCGGCAGGCAGGACGGCTCCAGGTGGGCCACCGGGCTTTCGAAGGGTTTGGCCTCGCTCATGGGCAGGCTCTCCGGCGGGCGCTACCAGCGCTTCCTGGACACCGTGGAGGCCTACTTCCACTTTCCGCTGGCCGTGGCCAAGGGCTCGGAGATGGGCGACGGCCGGGCCGCCCTGATGGTGAGGCCCGTGGCGGGCGTCATCGACCAGGCCGCCGGGCTGGCCTTCGCCGTGCGCAGCGCGGGCACCTACCTGGTGCTGCGCATCAACGCCCTGGAGGACAACCTGATCCTCTTCGCCTTCAAGGATGGAAGCAGAACCGAGCTGGCCAGCGCCCGCCTGCCGGTGGAGACCGGCCGCTGGCGCGAGTTGGCGGTTGAGGTGCGGGGCGAGGCCGT
>JBKICO010000187.1:0-7965 GCA_046567065.1 Acidobacteriota bacterium | reverse complement strand
CGGGCCAAGGCGTAGACCAGGATGGCCGGGAGCATGCCGTCGATGCGGTCCAGCACGCCGCCGTGGCCGGGCAGCAACGCCCCGGAATCCTTGACGCCCGCCGCGCGTTTCAGGGCGGACTCCATGAAGTCGCCCATCTGGGTGGCCAGGGCCAGGGCCGCGCCCAGGAGTGCGAAGCCCCAGAGCGGGGCCGTGCCACGAAGCGCGCCGAAGGCCAGGCACACGGCCAGGGTGGCTGCCACGCTGCCCGCGCTGCCCGCCCAGGTCTTCTTGGGGGAGACCGAGGGCCAGATCTTGGGGCCGCCGATGATGGTGCCCGCGTAGTAGGCCCCCGTGTCAGAGGCCATCACGGCCAGGAGCACCAGGGCGGTCTCCGCGGGGGAGAACCCGGGCACGAACTGCAGGCTGGCCGGGATGTAGGCCAGCGAGGCGGTCAGGTACCAGCGGGGCTTGCCTTGGGCGCCGTGCCAGAGCCTTGCCAGCTCCTCCAGCCAGAAGGCCGCCGGGAGCACGGCCAGGGCGGCGGCGGGGCCGAACCGGTAGCCCAGCCAGCACATGAGCGCGCCCAGAGCCAGGCTGAGTCCGCGCGCGCACAGCGGCGCGCCGGGGAACAGCCCCTGGAACTCCCAGAGCGCGGCCAGGCTGCCCGCCGTGGCCAGGGCCAGCATGAGCACGCCGCCCTGCCAGACGCACAGGGCAAGCAGGGGCAGGGCCACCAAGGCCGTGATCAGCCGGGAGCGGTGGGGGCCGGGCTTCATCAGGCGCCGGGACCGTAGACCTTTTCCGGGTCGAACACCTTGGGGGAGCACAGCACGGGCTCGCCGTCCTTGCCCAACTCGCGGAAGAAGCAGGAGCGGTAGCCCTCGTGGCAGGCCGCGCCGCCGATTTGCTCGATGAGCACGACCACGGCGTCGCGGTCGCAGTCCAGGCGTATGGACTTGACCTTCTGGGTGTGGCCGGAGGTGCCGCCCTTGTGCCAGAGCTTGTTGCGGCTGCGGCTGTAGTAGTGGACCTCGCCTGTCTCCAGGGTCTTATCCCAGGCGGCCTCGTTCATGTAGGCCAGCATCAGCACTTCGCCGGTGGCGGCGTCCTGGGCGATGGCGGGCACAAGGCCCCCGCCCTTCTCGAAATCGGGTTTGAACATGTGCGTATCCTTGTCGCGTGGCGTGGGCACTTGTAATGGCCCCCCGGGTAGGGGTCAAGGCCGCCGGGGGGGATTGTGCCTCAAGCATAGCCGCGTTGGCCCCGGCCGGCAAGGACCGGCTGCGGGCACGCCTCAGAAGGTGTACAGCAGCCCCCAGGCCGCCTTCCAGGAATCGCGCGCCGCGTTCACGAAGCGGGTGCCCCAGATGCTTCGTTGCAGCCCGCCCGCGTGGGCCCAGCCCGTTTCCACCACGATCTTCAGCCCGGCGCACACCGTCCAGGCGTGGTCGAAGTTCAGGCCGATCAGGTATTCGTTCACGCTCAGGTGCCTGCCTATCTGGGCCATGCCGTTCTCCCCGGTGAGCTCCACGGCCCGGCGCAGAGCCTTGGGGGCGTTCGTGCCCCGGGCGTACACGGCGGTGAGGCGCGAGCTCAGCTCCGGGAGGATGCTCACGGCGTCCAGGCTCGCGCCCAGGCCCCAGGCCCCGATGGGGCAGGCGTTGATGCTGGTGGTGTTGTCGAACACCTGGCCGGTGGAGAACAGGTAGGAGGCCCCGGCGTTCCAGGTGCGCACCAGGGCGGGCATGCGCTCGGAGCCGCCCCGCACGTCCCCGTCCTCCCCGCTGGCCCACCAGCCGAACAGGCGCGGGGTCATGAAGCCCAGGGCGTCGTAGGAAGCGGCCGCGTCCATGAAGACACCCCGCCGCCGGTTCTTGGGCGCGTCCCAGGCGGCGCCCAGGCCTGCGGCCACGTCGGCGTACAGGCTCACCCTGTTAAGCCCCAGCTTGAAGCTCGACCCGGCCCAGAAATAGGGCGCGCAGGCCTGGCGGAAGCCGGGCGTCCGCTCGAAATAGCCGATGGAGAGCATGTCCTGCCGGATGTAGCCCAGGTCCGGTGGGCCGCCCGCGCCCTGGTAGGGCGTGATCGTCCCGTTGTTCGAGAAGAGCCCGGCCATGAGCCAGGGCGTGGCGGAGAAGCTCTCGCCCGTGACGGGCAGGGTGGCGAAGAACAGGTCCAGGGCGTCGCGGGGGTTGGCCGCCACGTTCTCCAGGGCGTTGACGTAGCCCAGGGGCCGCCCGTAGCCCGCAGTGAGGGACACGTTCCCGCCCAGCGGCACCTTGGCGGAGAGCGCGCCCAGCTCCGAGTCCAGCACGACGCTGCCGTTGAAGGCTTCCGACTGCGGCAGGGTGACGGTCTGTTTGCCCGCGGCCAGCGCCACGTCCGTCCCGGGGAGCTTGAACAGCAGATATGCCTTGAAAACCTGCAGGGCCACGGCGGGGTTGTCCACGCTGAGGGTGCCGTTGCCCCAGGGGGTGTTCTGCACCTGGGCCCAGAAGCTGAAGCCAAGGGCGTCGCCGCTGGTGAGGTCCAAACGCAGGCGCGTGCGCTGCCAGAGGGTGAAGGCGTCCTCTGTCTGGGAGCCGCCCGCGCTCCATCCGGTGAAGTTGCGGTTCACGAAGCTGGCGGCGTAGACGTAGTGCTCGCCGCCCATGCGCGCCTCCACGGCCCGGGCCGGGGCTGCGGCGGCCATCCAGCACAGCAGCGCGGCCGCCAACGCCGCGAAGGCAAGGGCGCGGCTAGGCTGGTTCACCGGCGGTCGCCACCCTGTTCCTGCCTGAACGCTTGGCCTCGTAGAGCGCCGTGTCAGCGTCGTGCAGCAGCGCCTCGAAGTCCTTCGGGGTAAGTTTGCCGCCCGCCACGCCGATGCTCACGGTCACCGGAATGCTGGCCCCGGCGGCCAGGGCGGGGTGGGCCTCCACGGCCCGGCGCAGCCGCTCCGCCAGTTGGGCCGCCTCCTCCGGGCCGGAGTTGGGGGCCAGCACCACGAACTCCTCCCCGCCGTAGCGGGCCAGCAGGTCCGAGGCGCGCAGGTGCCGGGCCAGCTCGCGGGAGACGTGGCGCAGCACGGCGTCCCCGGCGGTGTGGCCGTGGGCGTCGTTGACGCGCTTGAAGTGGTCGATATCGACCATCAGCGCGGAGCAGGGGCTGTCCGCGCGCTGGCAGAGGTCCAGCGCGCGCACGCCTTCGGCCATGAGCCGGTGGCGGTTGGCCGCCCCGGTGAGCTGGTCGGTGACGGCCAGCTCCTCCAGGCGCTTCATGGAGAGGGCCAACTGCCCGGTGAGGTTGCGGAAGGCCCGGTAGAGCAGGCTGACCTCCTGCACGGCTCCCCCGGGTTGCCTGATGGGGCAGGCGGGCAGGCCTTCCCCGGGCACGGTGGCCATGCAGGCCGCCAACTCGGCGATGGGGTGGCTGATGCGCCTGGCCGCCAGGATCGCGGCGGTCACGGCCAGGGCGATGCTGCCCAGGCCCACGCCCAGCATGGTGCTGGCCATGCGCCTGTAGAGGCGTCCCGCGTTGGCGACGGCCTGTTCGCCGTACTCCTGGTTGAGGCGCTCGATGGTCTCCAGGGAGGCCATCATGGCCGCGAAGTGCTGGGCCGAACCCTTGGCCGAGATGTTGCGGGCCACCTCGGGGTGCCCGGCCATGGTTTCGGAGAGGATGTCGCGGTGCTCCTCCTGGAAGCGGCTGCGCGACTCCAGGTAGGTGGTGAGCGCGTCGCGCTCGGAGCGGGTCGCCATGAACCCGGCCAGGCGCATCTCGGCGTTTTCTATGGCTGTGGTCAGCCGGGTCATGCGCCGGGTCAGCACGGCCAGTTCGCGGTGGTCCTCGGTGAGCAGGTAGTCCATCTCCATGCGCCGGTACTCCCCGGCCAGGCGGGCCAGGGCGCTGGCCAAGCGCACGGCCGGGAGCCAACTGCTGCTGAATTCTTCCACGCTTTCGCGCACCCTGGAGAACTGGCTCAGCCAGACGGCCTGGAATGTGGCGTTGATCCCCACAATTAGGAGAGACATCACCAGGATTGCGTGGTATAGTCGCATAAGCTCTCCGGATTTATCCTTATCTCATGCACTGCGGCGAAGGCATCGTCAAGCTGTGGCGGCACTGGGCGGCAGGGCCGAAAAGAGATAAAAATCATCTTTTTTGTCTCTGTGTGACGCAGGTCACATCCGGCGCCGGGTTGTAGGCCTATATACCGCTCCAGACGACGGCAATCGCCAACCAACCCTAAGGGAGGATCGATATGTTCTGTTACCAGTGCGAGCAGACGATGCACGGCAAGGTCTGCGACAAGATCGGCGTGTGCAGCAAGGACGAAACCACCGCCAACCTGCAGGACCTGCTGGTTTACGCCCTGCGCGGCCTGAGCCTGGTGGCCGAGGAAGGCCGCAAGGTCGGCGTGGTCGACGTCGAGGCCGACCGCCATGTGCCCGCCATGCTCTTCTCCACCCTGACCAACGTCGACTTCGACCCCGCCCGCTTCCAGGCCTGGATCAACCAGACCGTGAGCCTGCGCGAGGCCCTCAAGGCCAAGGTCAAGGCCGCTGGCGGCTCCATCCCCACGCATGCCTCCGTGAGCTTCACCGCCCCGGCCGGCATGGACGCACTGATCGCCGAAGCCGCCACCGGCAAGGGCGGCATGAAGGACAACCCCGACACCGACGCGGACATCGTGTCGCTCCAGCACATGGTGCTCTTCGGGCTCAAGGGTGTGGCCGCCTACGCCGACCACGCCAAGATCCTGGGCGTCGAAAACAAGGAAATCTACGACTGGATCCACGAGTCCATGGCCGCCGCCACCAAGCCCGGCCTGGGCATGGACTGGTGGTTCAACGCCTGCATCAAGACCGGCCAGGTGAACCTGCTGGCCATGGAAGCCCTGGACAAGGCCAACACCGACACCTACGGCCACCCCAAGCCCACCGCCGTGCCCCTGGGGCAGCGCAAGAACAAGGCCATCCTGATCACCGGCCACGACCTGAAGGACCTTGAGGAGCTGCTCAAGCAGACCGAAGGCAAGGGCGTCGACGTGTACACCCACGGCGAGATGCTGCCCTGCCACGGCTACCCCAAGCTCAAGGAAAAATACCCGCACCTCTACGGGCACTTCGGCACCGCCTGGCAGAACCAGCAGAAGGAGTTCGCCCAGTTCCCCGGTGCGATCCTCTTCACCACCAACTGCCTGATGAAGCCGTCCCAGTCCTACAAGGACAACGTCTTCACCCACGGCCTGGTCGGCTTCCCCGGCGTGAAGCACATCGACACCTACGACTTCTCCCCGGTGATCGAGCACGCCCTGAAGATGCCCGGCTTCACCGCCGACGCCCCCGGCAAGCAGGTGCTCACCGGCTTCGCCCGCAACGCCGTGCTCGGCGTGGCCGACAAGGTCATCGACGCCGTGAAGTCCGGCGCCATCCGCCGCTTCTTCCTGGTGGCGGGCTGCGACGGCGCCAAGCCCGGCCGCAACTACTACACCGAGTTCGTCGAGAAGCTGCCCAAGGACACCGTTGTCCTGACCCTGGCCTGCGGCAAGTTCCGCTTCTTCGACATGGACCTGGGCGACATCGGCGGCATCCCCCGCCTGCTGGACATGGGCCAGTGCAACGACGCCTACTCCGCCATCCAGGTGGCCATCGCCCTGGCCGGAGCCTTCAACTGCGGCGTCAACGACCTGCCCCTCTCCATGGTGCTCTCCTGGTACGAGCAGAAGGCCGTGGCCATTCTGCTCACCCTGGTGGCCCTGGGTATCAAGGACATCCGCCTCGGACCCTCCCTGCCCGCCTTCGTCACCCCCAACGTGCTGAAGGTTCTGGTGGACAAGCTGAACATCATGCCCATCACCACCCCGGATGAGGACATCAAGGCCATCCTCGGCTAACCCTTAAAACGCTTTCTCCTCGCCTTCCTCCACCACAAGGGGCGCGCGGCCATCCAGGCCGCGCGCCCCGAACGTTTTCATGGCGGGGCGACAGCGTTTTGCGGCCCGCGCCCCTTGCCCCGGCCCGCCGAGGAGGGTAACAGAAATCACATTCACAACCCTGGAGGTCAGGTATGGCGGACGCGGCGCGCGCAATGGTGTTGACGAGCTTCATCGGGGACAGCCTGGCCCTGGGCGTTCACTGGATCTACGATCAGCAGCTCCTGGCCGAAGTGCATGGCCGCGTGGAGAAGCTCAAAGCCCCCGGGCCGGACTCCTACCATCCGGGCAAACAAGCAGGGGACTTCACCCACTACGGCGACCAGACCATGGTGCTGCTCGAATCCCTGGCGCGGGCCAAGGGCTTCGACCCCGAGGATTTCTCCCGCGCCTGGCGGGGCCACTTCGAAGGGGGCGCCCCCAGCTACGTTGACCGGGCCACCCGCAACACCCTGAACCAGCTTGCCGCCGGGTGGGAATACGGCGACGCCGGGTCCATCTCCGACGACCTGGCCGGGGCCTCGCGCATCGCCCCGCTGGTCTACCTGCTGCACCGCGACGAGGAGGCCCTGGTGGCCGCCTGCCGCCGCCAGACCACAATGACCCACAACAACACCAAGGTGGCCGACGCTGCGGAATTCTTCGCCCGCACCGCGGCCGCCGTACTCGGCGGGATGCCCCCCAGCGAGGCCATGGCCCGGGCGCTGGCGGGCAGGCTGCCCGGCTCCCCGCTGCACCAGTGGTTCGCCGACGCCCAGGCCCAGGCCGGGACGGACTGCCTCTCGGCCATCTACAGGTTCGGCCAGAGCTGCCATATCGACGGGGCGTTCCAGGCCACAGCGCAGGTGATTCTGCGCCATCAGGACGCCCCGGCAGAGGCCCTTGTGGATTCGGCCATGGCCGGAGGCGACTCGGCCGCGCGCAACATGATCATCGGGATGGTGCTGGGGGCATGGCGCGGGCTCGAGGCCCTGCTCGACGAGCTGGACGCGGCCCCGAAAGCCTGAACCATCCCGCCCGCACACGAAACAAAAGCCCCGCGCACGGCAGTGCGCGGGGCTTCATGCTTTCCAGTTCTTTTCGCTCGGCCCGCTAGTAGGCGTAGGGCTCCTGGGCGCGCCACTCGTACATCATGCCCATGCCGGGCACCTTCTCCGCCTCGATGAGCGAGGCCGCGACCCTGTAGTCTTCGTTCACGGAGGAGAAGGCCGAGCCGCCCAGCGAATCCCCGCTCCCCGGCTTTGGGCCGTCCAGGCGCTGGAGCTTGCCGTAGGCCACCACCCAGGCCCCGTTGTCCGGCAGTTTTTCGCCCTTGGCCGGGCGCACCCGGAAGCCCACGGCGGTGGAATCCGCGTAGCAGCAGTAGAGGGCCACCCGGTAGAGAACGAACTCGCCCTCGGCGTCCAGCTCCGGGCTGCGGCGCGCGAACCCGCGCACGGCGTAGTCCAGGCCGATGAGCTCGGGTTGGGGCTTGCCCACGATGTCGTAGAGTTCGCCAAGGTTGATGCGGATGTACTCCACGCCGCGCTTCTTCACGCGCGGCTCCAGGGGCGTCTGGGCCTCCTGCATGGCCTGGGCATCCAGACCCATCTTCTCCGTCCCTTGGCGCACGGCCAGGGCGCTCACCGCGCACAGGGCCAGCGTGAAGGCGAAAAGTCCCGCGCGCGGCCAGGTGGCCCTGGGCGAGGGCCGCCACAGGCCGTAGCCGCCCAGCAGGGCCAGGGCCGCCGCCGCTGCCCAGGTGAGGGCCTTGAAGCGCGGGTTGAGGTACATCCAGTAGTCGCCCCCCAGCAGCAGCCAGGCCATGAAGGCGGCCAGGCCCAGCAGGCACAGGGATTCAACGGCGGAGAACATTCTGCGCGGCGTCATTGCGGCCCCCAGAGCTTCAGGGCCGCTCCCAGCAGCATGCAGGCGGAGAAGACCAGGGCCACGGGCACCAGCATGAGCAGCTTGATGATCCTGTAGCGGAACGCACCCTGCCACATGAGCACGAGCTTGACGTCCAGCACCGGCCCCAGGGCCAGGAAGGCCAGCCGGGCCGCCAGGGGGAAGCCCGAGAAGGAGGC
>JBKICO010000186.1:0-3697 GCA_046567065.1 Acidobacteriota bacterium | reverse complement strand
GGAGAGGGGATGGCCGCCGGACCCAGGGTCTTGATGCTGGTGTCGAGGGTCTTGTGCTTGGCGCGGGGCATGGCTCCTCCGTGGATTGCGGTTGGTTCGCCCCAGTCCATAGACCATCGGCCCGGAAATTCAAAGGCGCTTGCGCGCCCATCGCTGCCGTCAGCCGGTTTGCCCGGCTGCGGGCCTGCATTTATGTAACATCGACACGAGTTGATACAAATTTGTAAGCATCACATCCGTCGCTTTGGATGCCTGACCATTTTGAAACAGAATGAAAAGAGCCGCGCCCGCACCCCGTGGGGATGTCCGGCCGAAATCCCGGCAGGGCATTTCCACGGAGCACGGACGCGGCGCACGCATGGCCTCTGACGCTTCCTGGTCAGCCTGTGCAGCCATCAGATCGCGCCGCACATGCGTTTGTAGTTGTCGCACTCCGCCTTGCTCACGAAGGGGCACGGCTCCTTGGCGAACCAGCCGCGCCCCGGGCACCAGAAGGAGCCCTTGAAGGGTTCGTTGCAGCCCCGCG
This sequence comes from Acidobacteriota bacterium, assembly GCA_046567065.1. Taxonomy (GTDB): domain Bacteria; phylum Desulfobacterota; class Desulfovibrionia; order Desulfovibrionales; family Desulfovibrionaceae; genus Fundidesulfovibrio. The sequence goes on along the minus strand of JBKICO010000186.1, from coordinate 3,171 downwards.
AGCCGCCGAGCGCCCGCGACTTGGACCCGAAACTTATCCTGCCGTTGCCTGTGGAGACCTTCCATAGTGACATATTCATATCCTCCGTTTGGAGTATAATAAGCATAAAACGGGCCACCCCAGCCGCCGGGCAACCCGGCAGTGGCGCGCCGCCGAAAAAGAGGGTAGGTGCTCGGTGGCCGGCCCGGCTGCAACCGCCAACCGGGCCGCACACACATCCGCACTGGAGGTTCCCGTGGGCATTCTCGCTGCAAGCGGCAGCTTCACCCGCTACGCCGTGGTCGGGGACATGACGGGCCAGATCGCCTCGGAGATTCCCGAGCGCCTGGCGAAATACAGCTTCCGCGACATCGACAACACCGCCGACGAGCGCAGCTTCGGCTGGGTCTGCCTGGAGGACTGGCTGGACAGCTTCTGGCACGCCGCCCCGCCCGAGAAGGCGCACTACATGGCCTTCTCCCTGCGGCTCGACACCCGCCGGGTGCCCCCCGCAGTGTTCAAGAAGCATTTCATGCTGGCGATCAAGGCCGAGAAGGAGGCCATGAAGGAGACGGGCAAGTCCTTCATCACCAAGGACCGCAAGTCCGAGATCAAGGACCAGGTCATGCTCAAGCTGCGCGCCCGCTTCCTGCCCATCCCGGCGGTGTTCGACGCGGTGTGGAACCTGCGCTCCAACACGGTGCTGCTGGCCACCACCAACTCCAAGGTGCGCGCCCTCTTCGAGGACCATTTCATGGTCAGCTTCGGGCTCAGCCTGGAGCCGCTGACCCCCTACTTCCTGGCCCGGCGCCTGGCGGACGAGTCCCGCCACGCCCTGCTCGACGACCTCGAACCCAGCCCCTTCGCGGCCCCCTAGGAGGACCCCATGGATCTCATCAAGGCCGCCATACAGGACGGCGTGCTCGGGCAGGACTTCCTGACCTGGCTCTGGTTCCGCTCCGAGAAGAACGGCTGGCTCTTCCGCTCGGCCGACGGCCGCGAGTTCAACGTCTACCTGGAGCAGCGCCTCTCCGTGCGCGGCGGCTCCGGCGAGAACGTGGAGAAGGCCGTGGTCACCGGCCCGCACGCCGAGTTCACCGAGGCCAAGCTGGGCCTGCGCAACGGCAAGCTGGTGGACAAGGCCCTCCTGCGCCTGGAGCGCGACGGGGCCACCTGGACCGTGCTGCTGGGATCGGACGATTTCTCGCTCTCCGGGCTCAAGACCCCCAAGATCGAGACGCGCCTGGAGGAAGGCGACGACCCGGACGCCCCCTTCCTGGAGAAGATGATGCTCCTGGAGCAGTGCCTGGAGTTCGTGGACGACCTCTACCGCCAGTTCCTGGAAGTGCGGCTCTCAACCGGCTGGAACGACGAACTGCGCACCTTCAGGGAGTGGCTGGCGGAACAGTAATCCGGCCCGGCCATCGCCAACGAAAAGGCCCCGCCTCGGCGGGGTCTTTTCGTTGTTGCTCAGCGAGAAGTTTCAACAGGTCGTCATTCGTTCCTCAAGTGCGGCCAGGCCTTGCTGGAGAGCATCCGCCACAGGCTCCTCATGGCCATGCCCAGGGTCAGCGCGATGCCCAGCGCCAGGGTCAGGGCCACGGGCGCGGCGAAGAAGCCCCAGGAGGTCTGCATTGTCTGGGTGACGAAGAACCAGGAGAGCCCGGCCCCCAGGATCAGCGCGGCCAGCCCGGCGGCCAGCCCGGCCAGCCCGTACTCGCCCAGCATCACGGCCATGATGTCCGCCCGGGTGGCCCCGCAGACCTTGTAGATCACCGCCTCGTAGACCCTGCGCCCCATGGAGGCCCGCAGGCTCTGCGCCAGCACCAGGAGCCCCGCCAGCAGAGTGACCACCGCGCTGGCCCGCACGGCCACGGCGATCTGCTCGGCCAGGTTGCCCACGTCCGCCAGGGCCTCGTCCACGCGCTGCACGCTCACGTTGCCGAAGCGCGCCCCCACCCGCTTGTAGACCTCCTCGGCGGCGTCCGGAGCGGAGGGCGAGACGTAGGCCGTGGCCAGGTAGGTCACGGGCTGGTCCTCGATGACGCCGGGCGAGAGCACGAACACGTGGTTCAGCGCCAGGGAGAGCCAGCGGATGCGGCGCAGGCTGGAGACCGTCAGCTCAATCTCGCGGCCGTAGACCGACACGGTGAGCCTGTCCCCCACCTTGAGCCCAAGGCCCTGCGCCACCTCGGCGTCCATGGAGACCAACGGCGGGCCGGAATAGTCCGTCGGCCACCACTTCCCGGCCTCCAGCTTCGCGCCGTGGGGCATCTCGCGCGCCCAGGTCAGGCTGCGGTCGCCGCGCACGGCCCAGGCCACGTTCTCGGCCACGTCCAGTTGCTCCACGGGTACGCCTTTCACGCTCACGATGCGCCCGCGCAGCGAGGGTGCCGTTTCCACGCGCTCCACGCCGGGCACCGAGGAGACAAGGGCCTTGAACTCGTCGATCTGGTAGGGCTGCACGTCCAGGAAGAAGAACGACGGGGCCTGTTCCGGCAACTCGGAGCGCATGGCGTGCTGGAAATTGGCGTCGGAGAGGCTCACAGCGGCCAGCACCGTGAGCCCGAGCCCGAGGCAGGCCACCACGGAGCCGCTGGGATTGCCCGGTCGGGAGAAGCCCCTGATGGCCAGGGCGGCGCGCGGATCGGCGGGCAGCGGCACGGCCCTGGCGGCCAGCGACATGAGCCAGGCCAGCAGCCGGAAGGCCACGGCGCAGGCCGCGACGGAACCCAGGAAGCCCCAGCCCAGCAGGCGGTTGGGCGAGGTGGCCAGCACCAGCGCGGCCAGGGCCAGAGCGCAGGCGGCGGAGACGGCCAGGGCCGTACTGCCAGGCCTGGGACGATGCGGGTCCGCGTAGCCCCGGAACAGGCTCATGGCCCCCACCCGCGTGCGGGAGGAAAGCGGAGGCACGCTGCAGGCCACGGCGGTCAGCAGCCCGAAGAGCGCGGCCAGGCCCAAAGCCTTGGGGTACAGGCCCGACACCGGGGCCACGGGCAGCACGTCCTCCAGCAGCGGCCCGGCTACCAGCCCGGCCAGCGCGCCCACCGCCACGCCCGCCAGGACGCCCGCACAGGCCAGCAGCATGATCTGCGGAAAGAAGATCCAGAACACGGTGCGCCCGGAGGCCCCGATGGCTTTGAAGGTGGCGATGGTTGCGGTCTTGGTGTCCAGGTAGCCCGCCACGGCCTC
>JBKICO010000185.1:0-3053 GCA_046567065.1 Acidobacteriota bacterium | reverse complement strand
ACCACGGGCGTCTACTGGCACAACCTCAAGCCCGGCGACCTGCACCTCACCGTGGCGGACACCGGTTGGGCCAAGTCCATGTGGGGCAAGTTCTTCGGCCAGTGGATGGCCGGCGCATGTGTTTTCACCTGGGACTACCGCGGCAAGTTCGTTCCGGCGGACCTGCTGCGCGTCATCAGCGAGCACAAGGTGACCACCTTCTGCGCGCCCCCCACGATCTACCGCTTCCTCGTCCGGGAGGACGTGACCTCCTACGACCTTTCGGCCCTGCGCCACTGCACCACCGCGGGCGAGCTGCTCAACGAGAGCGTGTTCCAGGCCTGGAAGAAGGTCACCGGCCTGACCATCTACGAAGGCTACGGCCAGACGGAGACCACCCTGCAGATTGGCGCCTTCCCCAACATGGAGATCAGGCCCGGCTCCATCGGCAAGCCTTGCCCCGGCTGGGATATCGTGCTGCTGGACGTCAAGGGCCACGTCTGCCCCCCCGGCGAGGAGGGCGAGATCTGCATCCGCCTGGGCAGCGGCAAGACCCTGGGGCTTTTCGACGGCTACCTCTATGAGCCCGAGAAGACCTCCTCGGTGCTCTTCGGCGGCTACTACCACACCGGCGACAAGGCTTGGCGCGACGAGGACGGCTACTACTGGTTCCTGGGCCGCAACGACGACCTCATCAAATCCAGCGGCTATCGCATCGGGCCTTTCGAGGTGGAGAGCGCCCTTGTATCCCACGCGGCCGTTGTCGAAGCCGCCGTCACAGGCGTGCCCGACCCCGACCGGGGCCAGGTGGTCAAGGCCACCGTGGTTCTCGGCGCCGGGTACCAGGCCTCGCCGGAACTGGTCAAGGAACTGCAGGACCATGTGAAGAAGGTCACCGCGCCCTACAAGTACCCCAGGATCATCGAGTTCCTCCCCGAACTGCCCAAAACGATCAGCGGCAAGATCAAACGCGCCGAGATCAGGGCCAAGGACGAGGGCAAGAACCCCGAACCGACTGTTTAGACCCTTCATTGCCCCGGGCGGGGACGCAATTCCCGCCCGGGGCATTCTTCCCCACCCCCCGTTCATACTTCCCGCCCGGGCTTATTCGCCGCGTTGGAGCCCGGTTTGCACCGGCATGAGTCAATGGCGAGCCCGTACTTGTGTCATGTCTGGCATAGATGGAAACCCCACCTGTTCAGTCCATAAGATGTATGTTACGAATACGTCTCGGAGCGGTATAGAATTGATACGCCCCGTATTTATTTCCTGGGGGGAAGGTATGAATTGGTCTGATATGCGGATCGGGCAGAAGATCCGAACGGGTTTCTTTTCGATAGCGGCTATATTCTTCGTCGCCATGGTCTGGGTGGCCGTGGAGCTCTTCGATGTGGAAGGGCACACGGGCGGGGCGCTTGCCCAGAACGAGCTCTCCATGACGCTCCTGCAGCGGGAGATCGACCACCTGAAATGGGCGCAGTCCTTGGGTCAGTTCGTGCACGACCCCAACGCCAAGGAGCTTTCCGTCTCCTCCGATCCGCACAAGTGCAACTTCGGGCGCTGGTTCTACAGCGACGAACGCACCGGGCTCGAGGCCACCACCCCCGAACTCAAGCCCATGCTGGCGGCCATCGAGGAGCCCCACACGAAGCTCCACGAGACAGCCATATCCATCCAGCGCTTCAAACAGGAAGCCAACCAGGCTGGCGCCACGGATGTGTACGACAACCAGACGCTCAAGCAGCTTGCCCAGGTGCAGTCCCAGTTGGCGGCCATGCGCGACAAGGTGAAGGCCAGCAGCGAGATGAACCGCAAGGAGGTCATGGGCGGCATCCATTTCACCAAGCTGCTCTCCTTCGTTGCGATCGCCGTCTCGCTGAGTATGGCCGTGTGCCTCAGCTATCTGATATCGAAGAGTATTTCTCGTCCGGTGAAGTTCCTGGCGGACTGCTCGGCGGCGATCGCGGGCGGCGACCTCTCGCGGGAATGCACCCTGACGCAGCAGGATGAGCTGGGCAGGCTTTCGGTTTCCATGGGGGCGATGGTCTCCAGCCTCAGGGACAAGATCGACGAATCCGACAGGAAGGCCCGCGAGGCCGACGAGCACTCCAAAACAGCCAGCCAGGCCTTGGCCCAGACTGAGCAGAAGGAAGCGCACATCCAGCGGATGCTCAACATGATCCGCTCCATCGCCAAGGAATCCCTCGTTCTCTCCGATACCCTCACGGAACATGCCGAGCGCCTCTCCGCCCAGGTGGAGCAGGTGCGCCGTGGCGCGGAAATCCAGAAGGAGCGGCTCTCCGAGGCGGCCGCGGCCATGGAGCAGATGAACGCCACCGTGCTGGACGTGGCGAGAAACGCCAGCGACGCGGCGGACAGCGCGGGCAAGTCCCTGGAGAAGGCCCAGGACGGCGCGGGCATCGTCACCGAGAGCGTAAAGGCCATCGATAGGGTCAACAGGGTTTCGGGCAGGCTCAAGGAGAATATGGGCGAACTCGACGCCCAGGCGGCCTCCATCGGCCAGGTCATGAACGTCATCAGCGATATCGCGGACCAGACCAACCTGCTGGCGCTCAACGCCGCCATCGAGGCCGCCCGCGCGGGCGAGGCCGGGCGGGGCTTCGCCGTGGTGGCGGACGAGGTGCGCAAGCTGGCCGAGAAGACCATGCAGGCCACCCACGAGGTGGGCGCCACCCTGGACGCCATCCGCTCCGGCGCGGCCAGGACCCTCTCCGCCACGGAGAAGGCCGCCAAGGAGATCGTGGAGACCACGGAGCTGGCCCAGTCCTCGGGCGACTACCTGGGCCGCATCGTCTCCATCGTGGAGGGGGCCTCCGATCAGGCCAAGGCCATCGCCCACGCCGCCGGGGACCAGGCCCGCGCCAGCATGCAGGCCAGCCAGGCCGTGGCCGAGATCGAGGACGTGTCCTCGCGCACGGCCCAGGGCATGGAGGAGGCCTCCCGCGCGCTGGCCGAGGTGGACAACCAGGCCGCCAGCCTGGAGGAGCTGATCCGGGGAATGGGTAGGTAGAGGGAGGATAGGCCGGAGAAATATCAGGGAGGCTCCGCCTCCC
>JBKICO010000184.1:0-4531 GCA_046567065.1 Acidobacteriota bacterium | reverse complement strand
GGCAGGTCCTTGGCCACCTCGGACTTGGTCCTGCGCAGGATGAAGGGCTTCACGCGGCCGCGCAGGTAGTCCAGCGTTTCCTCGTCGCCATCCTTGATGGGCTTCACGATCCCGCGCTGGAAGGAGTTCTGGCTGCCCAGGAAGCCCGGCATCAGGAACTCGAAGAGGCTCCAGAGCTCGAAGAGGTTGTTCTCGATGGGCGTGCCCGAGAGGCACAGGCGCATCTTGCCGTTGAGGCGGCGCACCGAACGGGCGGTGATGGTGTTGGGGTTCTTGATGTTCTGGGCTTCGTCCAGGATGATGGCGTTGAACTCGAAGTTGAGCAGCTCGTCCAGATCGCGGCGGAGCAGGGCGTAGGTGGTTATCACCAGGTCCGACTCGGCGATCTTCTTGAACATGCCTTCGCGTTTGGCCCCGTAGACGATGAGCCGCTTGAGCTGCGGCACGAACTTTTCGGCCTCGCGGTCCCAGTTGGGGAGCACCGAGGTGGGCACCACGATGAGGTTGGGCGCCTGGTGCCCGCGGGTGGCCATATGCAGGACGAAGGTGAGGGTCTGCACGGTCTTGCCCAGGCCCATCTCGTCCGCCAGGATGCCGCCGAACCCGTAGTCCCGCAGGAAGTTGAGGTAGGAGAGGCCCTGGACCTGGTAGGGGCGCAACTGGGCGTTGAGGCCCTTGGGCACGGTTACTGGCGTGATCTCCTGGAAGCTGTGGATCTTCTCGCGCAGGGAGTTCCAGAAGGAGTCCGTGTGGGCCTCGGGCAGGTCCTCCAGGATCTTGTCCAGCACCGGGGCCTCGAACTGCTTGAAGCGCGTCTGTGGCGGCTTGTCCGGGTCGTAGCCCAGGGCCCGCAGCTTGTGGCCGATGCGCTTGAGCCAGCTCTCGGGCAGGCTGGTGTAGGAGCCGTCCTTGAGCTGGACGTAGCGCTTGCCCTGGGTCCAGGCCTTCCAGATCTTGTCGATGGGCACGCGCTGGTCGTCGTATTGGACGGCCAGCTCCAGGTCGAACCACTTCTCCTTCTCGTCGGACTCCACCTCGGCCACGATGACCGGCTGGGAGAGGCGCACCTTGTAGCGGGTCAGGTTCTTCTCGCCGAAGACGCGGTACTTCTCGATGAGCTTGGGGTAGGCGTCCAGCAGGAAGACGATGGCCTCTTCGGGCTCCAGGAACCAGTTGGCGTTGTTGCGCGGCTGGAAGTTCATCTCCTGAAGCTGGCTGATGAGGGCCGCCTCGGCGTCCTGGTCGCGGGCCATGAGGTAGCTCTTGCCCTCGAAGGTGTAGGAGCCGGTCTGCAATTCGGGGTTGGGGCCTTCCTGGAAGATTTCGCCGTGCTCGGTCTCGTAGACGTTCTGCACCTGCATGGTGAGCAGGCTGCCTTCCTCGTCCAGGAACAGCTTGGGGCTGTAGTTGGCGGGCAGGAAGCTGGGCTGCATGCGCTCCAGGAATTCCTTCTGGCCGTGCAGGTCGGAGGCGGGGAACTTGGTCCAGACCCGGTCGAGGAATTCGGAGACGTCCGCGTTGGGGATCACGGGCTGGTTCTCCACCATGTCGCGGATGAACTGCGGGGGCAGGCCGGTCTGCACCGGGTAGAACCCCTTGTTCCAGCAGACCCACAGGGGCAACTGCCCGTAGAAGAGCGCCTCCTGGCCCTGGATGGCGAAGGGCGCCTTGCCGGGGCGCGCCAGGTAGATGTCGAAGTGCAGGCCCTGCTCCTCGTCGAGGATGGGCCGCAACTGCAGGCGCATGGTGGAGGATTCGATGCGCACCGGCTGGTCGGTGTCCTGCCAGTAGAGGTAGTATTCCTTGCCCACGGCCCACAGGAACCAGGAGATCAGGCCCGCCGGGATGTCCACCCGGTGGCCCCGGTAGTCGAGGTAGTGGCCGATCTGCTCCGCCACCAGGGGCAGGCTTGGGGCGGTTTCGCACCAGTCCGGGTTTTGGATGATCTGCTCCAGGGTGATCTCGGTGTGCACCTGGGACAGGCCGGACTTGTTCTGGCGGCCCCTGAAGAACGCCACCTGCAGGCGGCCCAGCTCGGGGTAGAAGCGGTAGATGATGTAGTGTTTGCCCGGCTCCGGCTCGAAGGCTGTGGCGAAGAAGCCGCGGAAGCTCTGGCGCCATTCGGTCTTGGGTTTGGCGTCGCCTGCGGCGACCTGATGCTTGCTGCTTTCGAGGGACTTTATGTATTTGAGCGCAGTGGCGCCCACGTGGCGGCAGACGCCCGAGAACGAGTCGGGACAATTGCAGAAGAATGTGACAGTCTCGTCTTCGAGGTTGAGGCCGAGTTCGGAAGTGTAGACCTGGAAGTCTTCCCCCTGGACTTGTCCCTCCACATCCCAGTATTGCTCTCTTTTCTTGACGTCGATTTTTTGGACGCCGTCCTGCGCGACGATTGAATGCGAACCGTCGATGATATATTCGGGAATCGTCTCCCGGACAAACTCCTGGAGGAGCCGCTTGGCTTTGCTCTCCTCGCTGGTAAGGGCCATGTCGCGCGTTACTCCGTTTCAGACCATTGCGTGATTGATCTCAACCCAAGTGCCATTGCCTAACACGATACTCTATGGATTTTTTCTCGCAAATCAAGCCTTTCTCCCCGGCGTGCGGGTTTTTCGGCCCGCGTGGGCGCATCCGCGCGCTGATGCTGGCCTTTCTGGCCCTCATGACGGCTCAGGCATGGGCCCAGCAGGGGGGGGCAGGGCAGGAAAACGAGGTTCCCACACCCGGGGGGCGCATCGTGATGGCCACCATCGGCGAACCCACCAACCTGATACCGCCCCTGGCCACGGACTCCTCCTCCCACGCGGTGTCCTCGCTGCTTTACGTCTCGCCGCTGCGTTACGACAAGAACATCCGCATCGAGCCCTACGCCGCCGAATCCTTCGAGGTGCTCGACGGCGGCAGGCACTTCCGCTTCAAGCTGCGCGAGAATATCCGCTGGACCGACGGCCGGCCACTGACCGCCGAGGACGTTGAGTTCACCTACAAGCTCATGGTGGACCCCAACACCCCCACGGCCTACGCGGGCGACTTCCTGGCCATCAAGGAATTCAGGCTCACCGGACGCTACACCTTCGAGGTCTTCTACGAGAAGCCCTTCGCCAGGGCCGTCTCCACCTGGGCCTCGGACATCCTGCCCAAGCACCTGCTGGCCGGGGAGGACCTCACGAACACCAAGTTCGCCCGCAATCCCGTTGGGGCCGGGCCGTACATTCTTAAACAATGGGTGGAGAACCAGCGCGTGGTGCTGGAGGCCAACCCCGACTATTTCGAGGGGCCGCCCTACATCAAGGAGGTGGTCTACCGCTCCGTGCCGGACCAGACCACCCAGTTCCTGGAGCTCAAGGCCGGCAACCTGGACACAATCGACCTCACCCCGCCCCAGTACCTGTTCCAGACCGGCGGACCAAAGTGGGAGGCGGGCTGGCGCAAGTACCGCTACCTGGCCTCGGCCTACACCTACCTGGGCTACAACCTTTCCCACCCCTTGTTCCGCGACAAGGCGGTGCGCCAGGCCCTGGCCCGCGCCATCGACAAGCGCGAGATCATCAAGGGCGCGCTCATGGGCCTGGGCGAGCCCACCATCGGGCACTTCAAGCCCGACTCCTGGGCCTACGACCACGACATCAAGGACTACCCTTACGACCCCGGCCAGGCGCTCATGATGCTGGCCCAACTGGGCTGGAAACGCGAGAGCCCCACTGGCCCGCTCATGAAGGACGGCCGCCCCTTCGCCTTCGCCATCTTCACCAACCAGGGCAACGAGCAGCGCATCAAGGCCAGCGCCATCATCCAGAACCAGTTGGCGCGCATCGGCATACAGGTGAAGGTGCGCACCATCGAGTGGGCCACCTTCATCAAGGAATTCGTGGACCAGCGCCGCTTCGAGGCGGTGCTCCTGGGCTGGTCCATCCCGCAGGACCCGGACGCCTTCGACGTCTGGCACTCCTCCAAGACGGCCAAGCCCGGGCTCAACTTCGTGGGCTACGCCAACCCCGAGGCCGACGCGCTGCTTGAGGAAGGCCGCAACATGATCGACCCGGCCCTGCGCAAGCCCGTGTACGACCGCTTCCAGGAGATCCTCCACGAGGATCAGCCCTACTGCTTCCTGTACACTCCCTACGCCCTGCCCATCATCTCCGCGCGGGTGCACGGAGTGGAGCCCGCCCCGGCGGGCATTTCCTGGAACTTCATCCGCTGGTGGATACCCACCGCACAACAAGGCGTGGCATACTCGCAATGATCCGCATCAACGAAATCATGGACAAGGTCGCGCCGTACATGTCCCAGGCCGACCAGGACCTCATCACCAAGGCCTACGTGTATTCGGCCACGGCCCACGCCGGTCAGGTGCGTCTTTCCGGCGAACCCTACCTCTCCCACCCCCTGGAGGTGGCCAACATCCTGGCGGAGATGCGCCTGGACGCCCCCAGCGTGGCCGCGGGGCTGCTCCACGACACCGTGGAGGACACGATAGCCACCATCGACGAGATCGAGGAGCAGTTCGGCGAGGAAGTGGCGGACATCGTGG